>NZ_JACRWH010000001.1:0-131740 GCF_014306155.1 Holdemanella hominis
AGACACTTCATATCGAAATTCCAAATGAGTATAGATAACTGCAAATAACAGTTTGTAGGGGAGTTCTGATACTCCCCTATAAAAATGGCTATTTATCAACTGTTTGTTGTGACATAGCCAAATATATAAATACCATTTCGATTCAATTACACGATACGATAGTACACCAAGTCGTGCGACATTAAATCCTGCAATCAACCATACAATTCCTGCTATTAACAAAAGAGTTCTTTTCTTTACATGAAACATAAGTATGCCCTCCTAAATCGTTTAATTTAGAACGATTATATAAATTTTCATTCTTTCGGTCAACACTTATATTGAATCATATATAAGACTTAAAAGCTCTTTACATACTTTAATGAATCAAATATTTTTCAAATGCCTTTTCGGCATCCAAATTAAAATTATGAAAGAATATTATTAACCAAACAAGAAGAGCTGTCAATGCGATATATGCACTTAGAAAATAAGATAGGATAGCCCCAATACTTAGAATCACAAAATAGATGAAGCATTGATTACGCATATCTCTAGAAATATTAGCTTTATCATATTTTTCCGGATGATTTAGTATACGAAATCCAGAAACAAATTGTGCCCCTTTTTCTTTCAGCAACGCAAACATTATTCCTAAAATAAGAAAGAATACTGCCAAAATAATACATGCCGCAAATCCAACATTCATAATAACCACCACTTTTATTATACACTTTGAAACAACTTTCTGATTTTTTACATTTATTTTCATTTTAGGGTTGCCACTTACAAAAAAATGGTGTATCCTATGCATATGAACACTTCAAGACATTATTACTTTTACTTTAAATAGCCCTGAGAAAAGCCATATGTATACGATGGTTATTTTTAAGTTTCAGGGCATTCAAAAAGCATTTCTTCTTCGAAATGCTTTTTTTAACATTTAAAGAGCTGTTCTAGAAAAGAGGAAATGATATGAAATACGGATTGATAGGTGAGCACTTGGGGCATAGTTTCTCCAAACAAATTCAGACAAGAATTGCAGAGATTGAGAACGTAAAAGATTATGACTACCAATTGGTGGAATTAGATAAAGAAGAATTCAAAGAATTTATGGAAAAGAAAGATTTCACAGGAATCAATGTGACTATTCCATATAAAAAGGATGTCATTCCTTATTTAGATGAAATGGATGAGAGTGCTAAAGCCATTGGTGCTGTCAATACAATCATCAATGTAGATGGCAAATTAAAAGGGTACAATACAGACTTTGGTGGATTCTTATATATGGTTAAAGCCCACAACGTACATATGGAAGGCAAAAAAGTCTTGATTATTGGTAACGGTGGTGCATGTGCTGCTGTTAAAGCCGTTTGCGAACATGAAAACGCAAAAGCCATTGTGATTGTTTCGAGAAGCTCAGATCGTGGTGCCATTGGATATGATGAAATGTACACATCACATTTAGATGCAGATATTGTCGTCAATACAAGTCCAGTGGGAATGTTTCCAAATATTACGAATGCACCAATTGATGTAAGCTGGTTCCATAAATTAGAATGTGTATTAGATGTTGTATACAATCCAATTCTTACGCGTTTATGTTTTGAAGCTCAAGAAGCCGACATCAAACGTGTAATTGGTTTGGAAATGTTGATTGCACAAGCCAAATATACATTTGAAATTTTCGAGAACATGTCTTTTGATGATTCAATCATTGATGAAATCAAAAAAGAAATGTTGAAAGATCGTTGTAACATCGTATTAATTGGTATGCCAAGTGCAGGGAAAACAACAATTGGTAAAATGCTTGAAGAAAAGCTTGGAAAAGAATTCTTCGACTTAGATGATATGATCATCGCCAAAGCTGGAAAAAGCATTCCAGAAATCTTCCAGGAATCTGGTGAAGCAGGATTTAGAGCCATTGAAACAGAAGTTGCGATTGAAGCAAGCAAGATGAACAATAAAATCATTGCGACTGGTGGTGGTACCATTAAACATAAAGTCAATATGGACTTCTTGCGTTTAAATGGAATCACAATTTTCATTGATCGTGATGTTGATAAATTAATCAGCTCCGATCCAAATAGACCACTATCAAGTTCTAAACTAGCCCTTCAACAAATGCATAAAGAAAGATACCCATTGTATCAAAAATATGCTGCTTATGTAGCTGTCAACAATACGAATATTGAAGAAACGGTTGATGATATTGTGAATGCCTATCACAGCATTTTGATTGATGCAGTTGCAGATTAACTTCTCATTTTCTTTTATAAAGGAGAAATCATATGGAAAATCAAGTTACTCAATTATTAAAAGCTATGGTAAAACCAGACTATACAGCTTGTAGCTATGCCTTTATGCAGGATGGAAAAATTGTCTGTGCCGATGCGATTGGTGTCATCGACAAAATCAACAATCAATCCATCACGACGGATTGTACATTTAATGTATGTTCGATATCTAAAATCTATTGTACCGTATGTGTTATGCAGTTAGTGGATGAAGGATTGCTTCAACTTGAAGATAAAGTTGCAGATATTCTTCCTCAATTTACAATGAAAGATGAAAGATACAAAGATATTACAGTACGCATGTGCCTAGATCATTCGAGTGGACTTCCAGGGACACAATGGAAACATTTTAGTGTGAGTACCACTTCTAAGTTTAACTACTATAGCGAAGTATTAAACTATTTATCAAACAGCACCCTAAAAGCGATCCAGGAACTTACAGTACCTATTGTAATGATGGATTCACATTAGCTGAAATGGTCGTTTCAAAAGTTCGTAATATGCCTTATGAAGATGTCTTAAGAAAATATATTACAGAAAAGATTGGCGCAAATAGTACCAATACGACATATACAATCAATTCAGATTATCCTTTAGTTTCTGAAGGTAAGAAACCAAAAGAATACTTCCCAATTCAAGGAGCTGGTGGCATCACCACTTCTATGATTGATTTATGTAAATTTGGACAAATATTTCTAGAGCCTAATTCTATTATTAGTGAAAAGTCAAAAGCTTTAATGGCTAAATCTTGGGGCACTACATTTCTAGAATCGGATCTAGGCGCCATTGATTTTGGCTTAGGTTGGGACTTAGTCAGACACCATGATCCAGACTATGATTTTGGTGACGGCGTTTTAGCCAAAGGTGGAAACAGTATGTTCTTTAGTTCAAGACTGATCATTGTTCCTAAATACAATGCCGTATTAGCATTAAGTGAAACACATGATTGCGGACTCGATGTTCCTACAACTTTAATGCGCTTATTCAATACCTATTTAGAACCAAATACATATCCAGATTATTCAGGAATTTATGCCCATGCCTTTGGCTTACAAAAAATCACAACCATAAAATCAAGTATGGTTGTGCAAGATAAAACGGAAAAAGGCTGGGTCATGAGTGATTTGTTGGATTATGCAGATGGTAAATGGACAAATGAAAAAGGAAATCAAATCTTCTTTGAAGAAGACTATCTTTTAAAGACAACAAGAAATCGTACGGTTGCGTTTGCACAAAAAGCAAAAAAACAAGAACTAAACTCAGTCTGGAAATCCAGATTAAACAAAAAATATATTGTGTGTGATACAACTTACTATGATATTGTCACAAACCAAATGTTATGCAGTGTTGAATTTAACAGAACAGAAGATACAATGTCATTGATTGTACATGGCAATAAATCCGAATCCGTCGTATCTGAATTTCCAATTGAAGTAATCGATGATACGCATGCACAAAGTTATTTACATACGCCTTGTAACGGTTCTAGAGATCGTATTGAGCCTTACTTTGAAGATGGTAAATTATATTGTGCAAGCTACACCTATATTTGTGAAGATGATATCGAACCATATAATTCTCAATTGTTTGAAAAAGAAAATAAAGTCTACAAAATCAACAACACTTTAGAAGTCTTACCAACTATTTGTGAAAATCATCGAATTCTAGTATTAGACTCAAATGGAGATCTATACTATGATTCAATGGATGTCGAAGAATATAAATCTATTGAATCTGGATTTATCATCTTGGTTTAACCTTAATGTGGATGGAGGTAATATACTCCTCCACTTTTTTTGTTTCATGAATATCAATCAATAAAAATTCTAAGAATGGACCATCAACTGTATAATTGTGTTCTTTAATCCAATCTTGCATTTTATTAAACAATTGATTCGTTCGATCATATTCCCCTGAATAAGTATATGTACAATACATACCTTCATCTAGAATAAAGTCATGTTTTTCTTCTTGAGTTAAAATAAATACACTTGTATACACATACTCATTATTTTTATATTCAACAACACTGCCTGAATCCATATTTCCTAATACAGAAATATCTTCTTCCATCGATTCACTTAGTTTCGTCAATAAAAAGTCAATTTTTTCATCTTGATCAATTTTTTCTTTTAAATACCGACAATATCTTTTTGGATATACTTCAATCTTACATGTATCAAATTCAATATACTGGGTACGATTCAAATCTTCAATTCGCGTTTGAATGGAACTTAGGGTTGTATTCAATTCTTGAATCTGTCTTTGAATCAATCTTTCTTCTTCTTTTAAAAACACAATTGTATTATTCACACTACGATTATCTAAGTATTCTTTGATTTGATGCGTATCATACCCTAATTTTAAACAATCTCGAATAATATTTAAAATATAGATATCATTCAGTGTGTATAATCGATAATTTGATTTTGATCGCATTGGACAAATTAAACCTACTTCTTCATAATATCTTAAAGAGTCTGTTTTAATATTGTATAATTTTGCGATTTCATTGATTTTATAATATTTTTTCATGTAGCCACCCTTGACCTTAGTATTATACTAAGGTTTACACTTAACTTGGTGATTTTATGTTGAAACAATATCTTAAATTTGTCATACCATCCATATGTTCGATGGTTATCTTTAATCTATATACCTTAGTTGACGGTATATTCGTTGCCCACTATGAAGGCGATACGGCATTAGCCTCCATAAACGTGGCAAGTCCATATGTCACAACCATTTTCTCCATTGGAGTCTTATTTGCGATTGGATCAAGTACAGTGATGTCCATTTATCGAGGTGCGAATGAAGAAAGAAAAATGCATGAAGTATTCACAATGAATACCATCACAATTTCATGTATAGCTTTATGTATTGCAATTTTATCTTTTATAAACTCACATCACATTACAGAATTTTTAGGTGCAAACGAAGATGTGTTTTTTTATGCAGATACATACATCAAAGTATTATCCTGCTTCTCCTTCTTTTACATTGTATCCTATTGTTTCGAAGTCCTTTTAAAGGCCGATGGCTTCCCCCAAAAATCCATAATGGGTATTTGTCTAGGAGCTGGCACAAACTTAATTCTTGACCCTTTATTTATGGGAACTTTTAACATGGGGATTGGTGGTGCTGCCTTAGCTACAGGTTTATCTCAACTTGTGACTTTCTGCTTCTTCTTTTATCATTTTGCGTTTAGTCATAAATCACATTTCCATTTTGTGAAGGCAAACTATCCTTGGCATGAATATTCTAGAATTTTATCTTTAGGCCTTCCCGATTGTATTTCTGAAATTTCTCCAGGCATAATGATTACAGTATTTAATTATCGCATCAACCAATTACTTGGTACGGATGGATTAGTTACTTTTACTGTCTTGATGTATATTTATAATCTTGTATTGATGGTGATGGTTGGAACCAGTCAAGGAACACAGCCTTTAGTTAGTTATTACTATGGTCGAAACGATAAAAAATCCGTTTCAACTTTTCATAAATATGCACGTATTTTAGTCTCTTGTGCTGGAGTTTTATTATTCTTAATTGTAGAAGTGTTTGCACCAAATATCTCGGCTGCTTTTATTCCAGTAAATACAGAAAACTACTTTAATACCATTTTAGCATTACGTCAATTTAGCTATGTCTTCTTGATTATGGGACATGTCGTGATCACAAGCGGCTACATGGTCGCTTTAGAAGAGCCAAGAAAAGCCTTTGTGCTTTCGATTTCTCGTGGCATTCTCTTTGTCTTATTATCCCTATTTATTTGTACAACATTATTTAAGGAAAATGGAATTTGGATCAGTTGTACAGTCTCTGAAATCTTCTGTTTAGGTATTGCCCTATATGATTTAAAATCACAAAGAAAAATATAAAAGAAGACAGATATTCATTTTGATTTTGAATATCTGTCTTTTCTAATATTAGATACCTAAAAACAAATGGCAGAACAAAGCAGCAAGTAATGCACCTACAAAAGGAGCAATTCCTGGAACTAATAGTCCATATTGCCAATCATTATTGGCTTTATTTTTAATTGGTAATAATTGGAATGCCAAACGAGGTCCTAAATCACGAGCTTGATTCATCGCAAATCCAGTTGTTCCTCCAAGACCCATACCTACTGCCCATACAATAAGGCCTACGCCAATTGGTAGTTGTGTTTCATATTTGGTAGCAACAGCTAAAATGGCACTCAAGAAAATAGTTGTAGCGATTGTTTCGACAAAGAAGTTTCGAGGTAGATTTCTGCAGTTTGGATTGGTAGAGAAAATATTACGAATGGCGATTGGGTTCACATTTCCTTCGCTTTCTGTAAAATGATCTTTATACATCACAAAACAAATTAAAGCTCCAACAAGAGCACCTAAAAATTCGGCAACAACGTATGGAATAAAACTAGTCCATGGAAGCATACCTAAAGCACATTGTGCAAGTACCATGGCAGGATTCATACAAACGCCACCAAAAATATATAGACAAACACTGATGCCAAAGGCCCATGTTGTGATCGCAAAGATGTGTCCACTTCCGTGATATTTTGTGTTTGTCAAAACTTCATCGCAGTGTACTCCGACACCAAATAAAATCATAAGTCCTGTTGATAAAAATTCCGCAATTAAATTATGTAACATAAATTCAAATTTCCTTCCTTAAATATTTACAACGACACCCAAGCCATCAGGAATGACGGCAACCTTGGCATCTTTTCCTTTTATTTCAAACGCTTTTTGTAGCGCTTCATCTACGCTTGTAGCTAAATCCATATGCATATCTTTCACAAGTTGTGGATCTACTAAATCGGAAACCAAGATCACTTTGTGATGTGCTAAAATACGCGCACAGATTTGTGATGTCCATTGATCTGGAACGGTTTCTAAACGTGGAGTATGAATGGCTTTTTGTTCAAATTCTTCTGGATCTTTCACATCTGCAATATTATGATAGAATCCAATACCTCCATGTCCATCACGACATCCTGCAATCATGATGATAATGCCATCTGGATTTAATGTAGCTTCAGCAGCTGTCATTCCTTTGATTGCCTGATAAATATTTTGATCCAAAGGATATCCACCATTCGTACTGATTGCGATATCACAATCTACTTTATTTACACTTGCCAAAGAACGAACAAAATCACAACCTTTTTCATGAGCTTTTTCCATATCTCCCGCAAAAGAACCAATAATTTCATGATTTCCATTTAATACAACATTGACAATAAAGGCTAGTTTGGCCGTTCTTGCCGCATACACCATATCTTCATGAATCAAATTGTGCTGCAAATTACCTGGACGTGACATTTTATCATTGATAAATTCACCACTGTGATTTGCCATGATTGTTTTATAAGATGCAATGCCTGGCAACACAGATTTTCTTCCTCCAGAGAATCCTGCAAAGAAGTGTGCTTCAATAAAGCCTTCAGAAATCAATAAATCAGCTTCCGCTGCAACCTTGTTGATAATGCAGTCTCCTCCACTTGGTAACTGTCCAATTTTTACCATCGAAGAATCATCTGTAGATACGTGCATAACAATTTCTTCATTTTTTACAATGTCTTCTCCATATTTAGCCACAAGCTCTTCATGCGTACTTTCTCTATGGAATCCTGTCGCAACTAAAATACGAATACGTGCATCGGGTGACACACTACGAATTCTTCTTAAAAGAATAGGGGTAATAATTCTTGAAGGCACTGGACGCGTGTGATCTGAACTAATAATGACCACATTTTTCTTGCCTTTCGCAAGTTCTTCTAAGCTTTTTGAACCAATGGGATGATTCAAAGATTGCTCTACAATTTCATTTTCTGAAAGTGTAGTTTTATAATCACTTTGTCTTCCCTCTAAAACACCAGCTAAATTCTTATCTTCTAATTTGATTTTCATTTGACCTTTATCATAAGGCACATTCATTTCAAACATTTTTATCTCTCCTTTTTTTTCAGGGATTAATATAATCCGAAACATTCAATCGCGAAACACCATCCGTTGTTAACGTTTGTTGTTTCGCGAAATTTAGAGTATTGTTATAATTCAAAACCGGTAAAGGAGTGCGAATATGGACAATGAGTACTTATTAAACTTTTTAAAAGAAAAAAATGTAGCAACCATCAAGAAAAAGAAACATACCTATTTAACGTATTATGGACTTGAACAACAAGATACTTATGTATTAAAAGATGGTGTCGTCAAGACAAGTGTCATTTTACCAGATGGTCGTGAATTCAACATTTCTTACATCAATACCCCAGACATACTATCTTTATTAAGAGATCAAGTAAGTCAATATACATCCGCACCATTCAATGTTCGTATTGAAAGTAATGTGGCAACATTTTATCGTATTCCTAGAGTTTTATTTTGGGATTATGTGAGTCAAGATAAAGAGCTACAGGATTATGTCAATTCTTATTATAGAGAAAAATTGTCTGAAGCTATTTTTCGCCAACAAATCATGATGATGAATGGAAAAACAGGTGCAATATGCTCCTTCTTATATCAATTGATTGATTTATTTGGTCGAAAAGTAGAGGCAGGTACTCTTATTGATTTTCAAATCACAAATGATGATATTGCAGGATTTTGTGGAATCTCCACTCGTAATAGCGTGAGTCGAATTATCTGTAAATTAAAAGAGGAAGGCATCATTAAAATTGTGAATCAAAAAATATTAATTTTAGATGTAGATTTCTTAAAACAATATGTACAATGTTAAGTATTGATATGTCCATACATCCTTACCAAGTATTTTTAGAAGAAGAGGTATTTAACGATGAATAGTATCACAAGAAAACTAGTATCATGCGCTTTATGCATCGCTTTAGGTGTATTGCTTCCTATGGCATTTCATGTTATCCCAAATGCTGGAAGCATATTCTTACCAATGCACATTCCAGTATTGGTTTGCGGACTATTTTGTGGATGTCCATATGGTTTGGCATGTGGAATTTTAACACCTTTCATTTCAAGCGTAACAACAGGTATGCCACCTGCAATGATTTTGCCACAAATGATGGTTGAATTAGCTGTATATGGTTTAGTTACTGGTTTGTGTGCAAGTTATATTCCTGTTAAAAATGAAATGACAAAATTATATATGAGTTTGATTATTGCGATGCTTGCAGGAAGAATCATGAACGGTTTAGTCAATACATGTATTCTTAGTACACAAGGCTATACATTATCTGTATTTATGAGTGCTAGTTTTATTACTTGTCTTCCAGGTATCGTCATTCAACTGATTGTCATTCCTGTTTTGGTTCGTATTTTAAATAAAAGAATTCCTGCATAAAATCATATAAAAGGACCGAATTTTCAGATTATAGATCTGATATTCGGTCCTTTCTTATTGTCGATCAAAATATTTCTTACCAGAATCTGGATTAAAATTATTTCGAATATACCTATCCGTGGATACAATCACAAATTCGTTGGTATCCTCTTTATAGTACACATCATCCCCATCTTCCTTTTCGGTTTTATGTAAGGACTCTGGATTATTGACTGCATCACTTGCAGCCATTTCATATTCTTCACTGGATACAAATCCCATTTCTTTACCATGTTTTTCATAGTGAGACTCTAACAAATCTTCATTACGAAAATGGTATTCTTGATAATCAACGACAACTTGTTTTTGTTCCTTAACTTCACATCCTATTGGAAGTACAAGTGAGAATATACAAAGAAATAAGAGTAAATATTTGGCTTAACAGATATATTGGTGACTTGTTAATATAACTGACATTAATGATCTCTATTTAAGACTTATTGTATAGGTGTAAACGAAAGAGAGACTACACTTATGACAAGAACTTCAAAATATTTAAACCAAGATACTATCGCTGCTTTACATTCTTTTCAAATAGAAAAGATTGATCGTGAAATCACTGATTTCCTAGATACAAACAATAAAATGAATACGTATCATTTTGAATACTGTCCTAAATGCGGATGTTATCATCCTCGTTTAATTAAAAGCGGTTTTGCTAACTCTGGTAAACAAATGCTTCGTTGTAAAGAATGCGGAAAACGTTTTGTTGTGGACCGCGGTCAGCTTACTTTTTATTCTCATCAAGACCAATCCAAATGGAATGAACTTATCCTGGATACATTAAATGGTGTATCTCTTAAAGAAACAGCTGCTAAAATCAACGTGAATGAACGTAATGTTTTTAATATGCGCCATAAACTATTGGTTAGTCTAGGAACTGAGGAACGTCCCATACACTGAGTATTCCACTCACTGAGAACCATCCATTCCATCATTTAGAGCCACCTAATCCATTAATCAGAGCCATTTATACACCTAATTGCAAGACTAGATAAATATACTTACTTATCTGTTAATATCTTGCAACTGGAGGATAATATTTTATATCTACAATGTAGCGTGGACTTATACAACGGATTCAATGGACTTCGTCACCGTATCGACTGGACTTTTTTCCCTATTAGATGGGCTTGCCCATACGTAGTATTCAGCCAGGCTCGTTTCAAGAAATTGAAGAAGCAAAGATTCAAGGGCATTACAAAAATATATGAAGAAACTTTCCAAAGTTGATTTATTAATTCTAGGTGAATTCTTATTAACAAACATCAGTGAAGGTGAACGAAACGATTTATTTGAAGTGATACAATCAAGAACTGATAATAAATCAACAATCTACTGCAGTCAATGGGCTCCTGAAGGATGGCTAGGCAAATTAGGTAATGGTCCACTCGCTGACGCCATTCTAGATCGTATTAGAAACTCATCATATACAATTCTTTTAAAAGGCAGATCTCTTCGAGAGGATTATTCAAAAATCAAATAATATAAAAGAGAGTCATTTCATGATTTGAAGTGGCTCTCTTCGTGGATTTAGTGGCTCTGAGCAATGGATTGCATGGCTCTGTACAAATGGATAGGGTGGCTCTATTTTCATGGATTGGGTGGCTCCGCCACCATGGAATACTCACATACACGGTAGGTAATGAAGTTGAGATGGATGAAAAATATACTCCTTACAATCATAAAGGAACTAAAATTGATGGAGTAGAACCTAAACATCGTGGAACACCTGCTACAAAAAGAGGCTTGTCTAATCAGCAGATATGTATCATCACTGCAATACAGAGATTCACTCATACAATTGCCATAAAAAAAGCCCATCAAATCATATAAAATGATTTGTATGGGCGCTTTTCATTTGCTAAGTCTTGTTTACATCTCTATTTAATTCCATACTTCAATTATGGACACCACTTATCATTCAAACATTCCAATTGAAACTCTATCATTATTAGATTGTGATGTTAAAAACTTCAATTTTATTCATCCCATCAAGAATATCTTCTTCAGAAGGCCTTCGTGAACTTAAGGAAGAATATATTCAATTCAATCATACAGAATACGATAACGAATTCGATGTTCTTCTTGATTTAAACGCATTGATTGATAAATATGACAAATCTGATCAGTCTATCTTTCGTGATTTTGCAGGTTTCTTAAGAAGGAATCTTAGACCTATAGTTAATTCCTTCACCCGTATAAAAGTGTATAGAAAAAGCGCACGTACAGAAAAAGAATATTACGCGCGCCTTTCCAATGGACCAATGGAATCCTTTAATCGAAAGCCAAAAGATTTAAAAAGAGATTCCAGAGGTTTCTCCGATTTCAATTATACACACAATCGCATCCTATGGGCTACAAGGAAAAATCCAAGCATAAAAGGAGTTCCTAAATCTATGGATCAGATTCTTTCAAAAAAAGGAAAGAAACGTGGATCATACAAAAAGAAAAATCAAAAGTAATAAATAGAAAATTATAATAATGTTGAACAATGAACATAACAAAAAAGGATCTCAATTTTATAACCATAACTGAAATCCTTTTAATCATTAAAAACAAATCTAGGGGTCTATAGGTTCATGACGATATGACATCAGTCCCCTAAATTGACCCCTAGATTATTTGGTTACCCAAGCTATCATTGAGGCCGTACCTGATGAAAATGATAGCATGATGATTGGGTTAGGTGATTTCAATTTTCCGCAAGAAGAGATTGAGGAAATAAAAAATGAAATAACAATCATTTGAGTGTTTATTATTATCTTTCTAAAGAATCCATTGCTAGAGAAACTTCATTTAAAATTGTTTTAATTAAACTTTTTTCATATTGACTTAACGCTTTGTTGCTAATCATATCTATTCCTATAACACCATATATTTTATCCTTTCGCCGAATAGATAAATACAAAGCCTTTGCTTCTTGCAATGTGCTAGTGGTTGGACCCGCATTTTTATTGTTTATATAAACCCATTTTGCCACTGTTCTTTCTTTTTCTGTCAAAAATATATTGCTATCATCCAAAAGATTATTCGGATTATAAATATATGGTTTATCTAACATTTTTCTATTTACAGGATAAAAAATAATAATTCGTTTTAACCATTTATTTAATTGAACACATGTTTCTTTCATAACATCATTGTAAGTTTTTGCTTGTTGTAGTTTTTGGCTTGTTTCTAACAAAACCTCCATGCTATAAGCACGTAAAGATGCGCTATTTTTTTCCTTCTTTAATTTAAAATTTAAAACATTTATAATAAAGGAAACGACAATCATTACAATTAATACCATAACATATTCTGATGAAATCATTTCCAAAGAATATTTTGGATTAATAAATAAATAATTTATTAAACATACATTTATAAACGGTATTATAAAACTATAAATAGGAAGTAATGTTAAACTACCTATAATACATGATGATAATACATATAATAATATAATCGTAGTAATATCAAATCCCGCAATTTGTGCGAAATATGCTAAGATGGTTATAATCAATAATGTACTTATTGAAATAGAGCTATCCCGAGTAGAAAAGCGAAAAAAATTTTGATATTGATATTTTACACTGTTTAGATTTTGATTGCTCGAATTGTTATCTGGAATAATATATATATCTAAATTAGGAGATAATTTTGTTAATTTATCTACTATCGTTGGTTTATTAAAAATTGATTTTTTTTGATATGAACGTCCTAAAACTAATTTAGATACTCCTGCTGTTTTAGCATACTGACTAATTTGATAGGCTATATCATCACCAGATGTAGATACAATGTTTGCTTGTAACTCCTTTGCAAGAGAAATGTTTTTTTTGAGTTGTTGGAAAGCTTTTAAATCTAATTCTTGTGAATCAGAATTTTCAACGTACAAAGCTGTAAACTCTCCATGAAATGCTTGAGCCATTTTAGAAGCGGTTCGAATTACTTTTTGATTCGTTGGTGATGTTCCTAAACAAACCAATATTTTTTCTTTAAGAAATTGCTTATTTTCATCTTTTGCATATAAATTTATACGATCAGCGCATTTCCTTAATGAAATTTCTCGTAATGCTATTAAATTATCTTTTATAAAAAAATTCTCTAACGCCCTTTTTGCTTGTGTCTTACTATAAATTTTACCCTGTTTTAACCTTTCTATTAAATCATTTATATCAACATCTATTAGCTTAACATCATCTGCATCATTAAATATATAATCAGGAATCCTCTCATTTACCTTTACTTTTGTAATACTTTCTACAACATCGTGTAAACTTTCTATGTGTTGTACATTTACCGTAGTATAAACATCTATACCTGCTCGCAATAATTCTTCAATATCACTATATCTTTTTTTATGTCTAGAAGTAGGCGCATTTGTATGAGCTAATTCATCAACTAGTATTAGTTGAGGGTGTCTATCTAATGCTTTATCTAAATCGAACTCAGAAAAATGATGCCCCTTATAAAGTACCTCTTTAGTCGGTATTTTTTCTAATCCATATGTTAGGTTCTGTGTATCTGGTCTATCATGACTTTCTATATATCCAATTACTACATCTACACCTTCAACAGATTTTTGCTGAGCTGTATTTAACATAGAAAAGGTTTTTCCAACTCCTGCACAATATCCAAAAAAAATTGTTAATTTTCCATTTTTCGCCTCTTCCAATACTAACATCTCCTTATATTATTTAACAATTAACCATGTTCTTATTTATAGTTATCTTTGTAGCCGGTAAACTAAATGTAAAAATAGCCCCTGTTGGTTGATTATCTTTTACAGATATAACACCTCCGTGTGCTTCAACAATTGATTTACATAATGACAAACCTAGTCCCATACTCTTCTTACTATCGACAACAGAATGATTTACAGTATAGAATTTTTCAAAAATTTTATTTTTATCAATATCTTTTATTCCACTTCCATTGTCACACACTTCAATATACACATTATTTTTTATTTGATAAGCGTTTATAGAAATTGTTGATTCATCTTCTGTATATTTTATCGCATTATTAATTAAATTTATTAAGACCTGTACAATTAATCTCGCATCCATATCCGCCATTAAAAAATCATCAGAAATATTCACTTTAATTTTACGATTATCTTTGATTCTACTAACATGACTTAATGATTCATCAATTACATCTTCTATAACTTCTGGTTCTATTCTTAATTTCACGCTACTATCTTCTATACGAGTTATTGATAATAGATTTTCTACTAAATTGATCAACCACAAAGAATCGTCATATATATTTTTGTATAAAGCATTTTTTTTATCATTCTTCAAATTACCATTATCATTTAACAACACATCAGCATTACCATATATCGAAGTCAACGGCGTTCTGAGATCATGAGATATAGACCTAAGTAAATCAGATCTAAATTGCTCTTTTTTTACTTTTATAATAGCCTCATTCTTTTCTTCATTACTTTTTATATTTTCCAAGCACATAGCCATTTCACTTAATATAGCCAATAAAATACGTTTATCAAATGATTCTAAAACATCGTTACCTAAATAAATACCAATAACTCCATATATTTTATCATCCGTTAATACAGCATAATAGATACTCTTTGATCCTGATAAATAACGAGTTGTCGCTCCTGCATGCTTTCCATTGATTGCTACCCATTTTGCAACGCCTATCTCATTAGCATTCAAAAACTCTTTACAACAAGAATTTTCCTTTTTGGGAAACAGAATAGGATTTTGTATAGAAGACTTCTCAATTGGAAAATACGCAATATCTCTATTAAATAAATTTGATAATTGTTTGCATCCACAATTAAATATATCTTCCACAGATTGTTGTTTTTGCAAAAGCTGGTTTTTTTCTAATAAAATACGAGAAACATTAGCCATATTAGCATAACTTGTAGCTGTTAATTGAATTTTATTCATTAGTGTACTTATTAAAAAAGCAACTATAATCATAATTACAAATGTCATTAAATAAGCTGAATCATAAAAAGATAAACTTAATATAGGCAGTGTAAAATAAAAGTTAAATAAAATAACACTAGCAATCGATGAAACGACACTGCATATGATATTTGATGTAGTTAAGGCAATCAATAAAACACCAATTAAGTAAATCATAATAATATTAGAATCATGAAATCCCATATCAAAAAACACAAAACCAACTACTGTACAGATAAACAATATAAGAATACTAGTAACAATCGATTTTAGTGTCAATTTACTTTTATTGTTTAATCTCTTGAATATTCTATTTTCTTTTACTGGCACGATAATTAAATTAATGTCTTCAATATTCTCTAATAAATATTGATAAATTGGTTTTTGAAAGAGATGAAATCTCATATTCATGTTTTTTCCGATGACAAGTTTATTTACTTTATATATATTAGCAAATTTAAAAATTTCACCCGCTATATCCTCAGAAGAAACAATTTCCACCTCTGCTCCTAATTGTTTTGCACAAGCAATATTTTTATCTAGCTGTTCCTGATTTGAATCACTTAATGTCCTTTTTGTATCAGATATATACAATGCATAAAAATGGTCTTTTTTATTTCGCAGCATACTACTAGCAACACGAATTACATGAATATTGGATGGTGAAGGAGAAAGACATACCATGATAGAATCAGTATTTTGGTTACTCATTATTTTTATCCTCAACATCAGAATTATCTATTTTTATCATTTTATAACCTACCCCAACATGTGTTTGTATGTATTTTTCATTTGATATTTTCTCTATTTTTTTTCTTAAAGAAGTTACATAAACTCTTAATGAAGATAAATCAGATTCAATAGAGTTAACCCATACTTTATCTAATATATACTGATGTGTTAATACTCTTCCTATATTTTTAGATAATAAGCACAATAGATTGTATTCAATAGGCATTAAATGAATTTCTTTATCATCTACATATACAGATTGAGCAATATAATCTATTTTTAAATGTCCATTCACAAAATAATTATCATTATTTAATGTATTTTCTTTGTACTGAATTCTTCTCAAAGTTGAGCGAATTCGAGCTAACAATTCTTCTACACTAAATGGTTTAGTTATATAGTCATCCGCTCCAATATCTAAGGCTGTAATTTTGTCATCATCGTTGCTTCTGGCACTAATTACAATAATTGGAGTAAATGAAAATGTACGTAATTTTTTTATGATATCTATTCCATCTAAATCTGGCAAACCTAAATCAAGCAAAATAATATCAAATTGATGTTTAACTAGTAATGACAACGCCATACTACCATTCGTAGCCATTTCGAAATTATAACCATTTGTTTCTAATGCAGTTGATATTAAATTTCGTATAGCGGACTCATCTTCAACTATTAATACATTCATTAAATTATTCACAGTGTTCATCTCCGTTCGTGTAAATTTCTATATATTATAACATTTCCAAAAAATCAAATAAAGAATTATTTAGACTATCATTTGTATAGCAATAAGATACTATTTTTGCTTTATTAGTAATTATAGAAAAATCGATTTTAACTTTGTTTGATTTCTCTTATTAAAGATAGATTTAATTGCAACACATTAACTTTTTCTTCGCCAAAGATACCAAGTAATTTATTTTCAGTATTATCCTTTATTAATTTTTTCAATACCTCCTTAGAAATATGCGTATTTTTTGACACTCTATCAATTTGAACATTAGCAGCATCAACAGAAATATGTGGATCTAATCCTGATCCAGATGCAGTTATTATATCTGCAGGAATATCTTCTCTTTTTATCGTAGGATTTTCTTGTAGAAATTTTTCAATATCATCATTAATTCTTTTTTCTAATTTAGGATTACTTGATGCTAAATTTTCACTTCCAGATGATGGTAAAACTTGTCCTTTGCTTTCTTTTTCGTTTTGTGTGAAAGTATTATAATTTACAGCAGAAGGTCTACAATGAAACAATCTCTCATCCGTAAAATCTTGTCCAACCAGTTCAGAACCTATAACTTTTCCGTCAATTTCAATTAGACTTCCATTTGCTTGATGTGGGAAGATAGCTTGAGATAACCCTGTCATTAACATAGGATAAATCAATCCACAAATTACGAACATTACTAATGATAATTTAAATGGTGTTTTTAATTTATTAAATAAACATTTCATAAACATCCTCCTATAATCCTAAAAAAACCAGTAATGGTGAAATGAGAATATCAATTAATTTAATACCAATAAATGGACAAATTACGCCTCCTAAACCATAAATCATCATGTTTCTTCCCAATAGTTTAGATGCACTCATAGGTTTATATTTGACACCTTTCATAGCTAACGGTATTAGGAAGGGAATAATAATCGCATTAAAGATTAATGCCGATAAAATTGCACTTGATGGAGAGCTAAGTCCCATAATATTTAAGACGTTCATTTGTGGAATTGCAATTGTAAAAATTGCTGGAATAATTGCAAAATATTTTGCAATATCATTTGCTATAGAAAATGTTGTTAACGATCCTCTTGTAATCAATAATTGCTTACCAATTTCTACTACCTCTAATATTTTCGTTGGATCCGAATCTAAATCTACCATGTTAGCTGCTTCTTTGGCAGCAGTAGTTCCGCTATTCATTGCTATTCCTACATTAGCTTGGGCTAAGGCTGGTGCATCATTTGTTCCATCACCAGTCATAGCTACAATTTTTCCTAATGATTGTTCTTTTTTTATTGCTTCTATTTTATCTTCGGGTTTACATTCAGCAATATAGCCATCAACACCAGCTTCAGCAGCAATAGTTGCAGCTGTTAAAGGATTATCCCCTGTGCACATAATCGTTTTAATACCAATCTTACGTAAACGATCAAATCTTTCTGTCAATCCTGGTTTTACTGTATCTTTTAAATAAATAACACCTAAAATCTTGTCATTAGCACAAACTACCAACGGAGTCCCTCCTAATTTTGAAATATTTTCCACTTTTTCATTTAAATCAGAAGGAATTAATCCATTTAAATTTTTTACATAATTAATAATGGCTTCACCAGAGCCTTTTCTTATTTTAGTACCATCTTCAAGATCAATCCCACTCATTTTGCTACTAGCTGTAAATTCAATGAATGTTGCATTCTTGTAATCATCAATATTTAATGTAACTCCCATCTTTTCAGCTAATTCTACTGTTGATTTCCCTTCAGGTGTCGTATCTTTTAACGATGCAATACATGCATATTTCACAAGATCCGTTTCATCTACACCGTCAACATTAATAAAATCACTCGCCAATCTATTTCCGAATGTAATAGTACCTGTTTTATCTAAAATCATTGTATCAACATCACCACATGCTTCTACTGCCTTTCCAGATAGTGCAATAACATTAAATCTAGTAACACGATCCATACCTGCAATACCAATTGCACTAAGTAATGCCCCAATTGTGGTTGGGATTAAGCATACTGTTAATGCTACTAACGTTGAAATTGGAATTTTAACATTTAGGTATGTAGCGAGAGGATATAATGTGACGATTACTATTAAAAATATAATAGTTAAAGATACTAACAAAGTATTCAAGGCAATTTCATTTGGAGTTTTCTTTCTAGAAGCGCCTTCGACCATAGAAATCATTTTATCCAAGAACGAATGACCTGGATCTGTTGATATTTCAATTTTAATCCAATCAGAAACAACAGTAGTACCCCCGGTAACTGAAGCAAAATCTCCTCCTGCTTCTTTTGTGACAGGAGCCGATTCACCAGTTATCGCTGATTCATCAACACTAGCAATACCATCTATAATTTCACCATCACTAGGAATTAATTCACCAGTTTTAACAAGTACAATATCACCTTTTTTTAGTTCACTACTAGATACTTCCTTTTCAGATCCATCATCTAAAATCAAACGTGCTTTCGTATCTTTTTTTGTCTTTTTTAAAGTATCTGCTTGTGCTTTGCCACGTCCTTCAGCAACGGACTCAGCAAAATTTGCAAACAATAATGTGACAAACAAAATAATCGCAACTATTGCATTATATAGGCTTAAATTACTTCCTTCATCATGAAACAAATGAGGAAAAAAAACTAATATTGTACATAAAATAAATCCAACTTCTACAACAAACATAACCGGATTTTTTATCATATATTTTGGAGATAACTTTGTAAAAGCACCTTTAATTGAAGAATAGAAGATATCTTTCGTAATAAATTGCTTCTTTTCTTTTTTACTCATTTTTATTCCTCCTATAATGTCAACATCTCTGCAACTGGTCCTAATGCAATTGCAGGTAAAAATGTTAGTGCTGCAAAAATATAAACAACAATTACTAATATAATTGCAAATGTTAGAGTATTAGTTTTTAAAGTTCCTGTAGATTCGTTAATATCTATTTTATTCATCAAACTACCAGCAATACCTAGTTGAATGATTATTGGCAAATATCGAGCTAAAAACATGACTATACCACAACTCATATTCCAAAATAATGAATTATCTAATAAACCTTCAAAACCTGAACCATTATTAGCTGCTGATGAAGCAAACTCATATAAAACTTGCGATAAACCATGAAAACTAGGATTCGTAATACCGTTAACACCTTCTGGAATAGATACAGCTAAAGCACTAAAACCTAAAATCAATAATGGATGAATAATAATACATAAAGCTGCAAGTTTCATTTCTTTTCCTTCAATTTTTTTACCAAGATATTCGGGTGTTCTACCAATCATCAAGCCACAAATAAACACGGCAATAATGGCATAGATTAACATATTCATAAGCCCAACACCAGCTCCACCAAAAACAACATTCAACATCATATGCATTAATGGAACTAATCCACCTAATGGCGTTAATGTATCATGCATGTTATTGACGGATCCAGTTGTAAAAGATGTTGTCGCAGTAGTAAATAATGCGGATTGTGCAACACCAAATCTTACTTCTTTTCCTTCCATATTACCAAAAGTTTCTGTGATACCTGCTTGTGCTACTGCATGGTTTCCTAGCGATTCACTCCAAAAACAAACTCCTAAACCAATAACAAATAATATTGACATAGCAACGAAAATTGTTCTTCCTTCCTTGCCCATCCACACTTTGTTTGCTCTATTGCAATTTTTAGTTGACAAAGTATAAACTCTGTTATTTGCTTTTGATTCTTCATGCTTATCATATGCCATTCTACCAAAAACAAAAATACAAGAAACCGGCAAAATCATCATTGAAAATAATTCGATAATATTTGTAATAATTGTTGGATTTTCTAAAGGTGTAGCTGAATTGGCACCTAAAAATCCCCCACCATTTGTTCCTAAATGTTTAATAGATTCTAATGCTGCTATAGGACCAGATGCAATTTCTTGAATTTTTCCTTCTATTGTTGTTAATTCAATATTTGAATTCAAATTTTGTGGAACACCTTGCCATACAAGAAATAATCCAATAATCATTGATAAAGGTAATAAAAATCGGTTAATGATTCGGATAAAATCAACATAGAAATTACCCATTTTTTTACCTAACAAACCTCTAATCATAGCAATACATGCAGAAAAACCCGTTGCAGCAGAAGTAAACATCATCATAATAATCACAAGCATTTGAGATAAATATGATAATCCAGATTCTCCAGCATAATGTTGTAAATTCGTATTTGTCATAAAAGATATAATGGTATTAAAAGACAATGATTCTTCCATACCACTAATACCATTTGGATTTAAAAATCCAATTGATTGAATTCTTAAAATCAAATACCCAATGAAAACTAGGCATAAATTGACCATCAACAATGACATAGCATATTTTTTCCAAGTCATCGTTGATGTATCTATTTTTAGTATCCTAAACACAAAATTATCCATTTTATCAAATACTGGATCTGCAAATGTTCTCTTACCAACAGACACATGGTAAACATAATTTCCAATCGGAAAGATGATAACCATAAACAATAATAATGTACAAACTATCTGTACCATAAATGACCCTCCATTTACATAAATTTATTTTTTTCAACGACATGTGCGATATGTCTACTATCATATTTAATCTCATATTTTTGCTCGCTTTTAGAACAGTCTGACTCTTCATAAAAAAATCTATGCATCGTTTCAAAACTACTAAAATTAGACATATTTTCTCGAGCAGGTAAATAAGTTGGATCTAAACACCACGCCGCTCTAAAATGTTTCATTGCTAGAATATGATTGCGTTTTTTTTCATATATAATCCCTAATAAATTATGAGGTATAGCAGAATTTGGATGTTTTGACATAAAATTGCAAATAATTTGAATAGCTTCTTGTAATTTACCAGAACAAATAAGCTTTTTCATTTCTAAACAAAAGTATTTTTCATTTTCCTCATCGCCGTTGAGTATAGTATTCATATTACCTTCCTCTTTCTATAATATAAGTTAAAATTTATCTGGGTTTACCAAAGCATACAAAAGATAACAAGAAAGTAATATAATAATTACTATCATAATAAACATTTATCATCACCTCTATCTTTTTAATTCTTTATCAATCCAATTTACAAACCCTGTCATAAGAAAAAACGAAATAACTAAAATAGATAACATGATTACATCAATCATAAATTTCCTCCTCACCATTAAATTCACAATCTCTTTATCCTTAGGACAGAAGTATTTTAATACTTTCAGAATTAAAATAGGTTTAAAAAAAAGAACTTAAAATTAAAATTAAATTAAAATTAAATACTAGCTTAACGCTATACTATACAAACTATACTTTTGTAGCAAGCACAGTAAGTGTGTACCCACTTACCGAAAATTGATGAAGCAGCCCCTTATGGAACTGCTTCTTTTTTTAGCAATTTTAACTTGTTAGGGAGAACTCTAAGGCCCCATTTTTTAGGCAAAGGAAGTGATTGTCGTGACACATAGAACTAGAAATGTTCAGCTCAAAATTAATTTAACTGAAGAAGAAAAAGCATTATTTCAAAAGAAAATGAAGATGGCTAATTGTAAGACCATGAACCATTTTATAATACCATTCGCTTAATTTTCTGTAGTTTTTATGAAAACAATGCCTTTTATAATACCAATCAAACGAATTTAGAGCAATTTATAAAGAATATAGCAACTTTTTTAATGTCAACCGTCTATTTTTCGACGTCTTTTTTTGAAAACAGCGACTTTTATAATAACAATATGTAATATTTTACTGCGTTTAACCTCAATAACACATAATTCCTATATTCAAAACACATGTATAGCGTATTTTTCACTTATATTTTGAAAGACACATTAAAAAAGGTGTCATTTAAAATCAAACGTTAAAAGTTCAATGATATCAGTAACCCATCAACATTAAAAAGGGCGTCATATTAACTATGTGGTATTAAATTAGTTGCTATATTTTCTTCATGAATTTAATAACAAAAATGAGCAACCCCCGTTAATCAGAGAGTTGCTCTTTTATTAAATCTATATACTACGCTTTACTATTTGTAGTTATCTTGCCATTTTGAATTGGCGTAAGTGTGGCGTAAATGTGTAAATTTACAACCAAAAATTACTAATTTGTTTAATCCTAGTAAAGCTTAGCTCCTGCAGGAATCTTGTCATCAACCATCAATAAGTTTAGTCCTTCATGACCATTTTCTTCATGAACAGCTGAGATCAACATACCTTCAGAATTAATACCCATCATTTTTCTTGGTGGTAAGTTTACAATCGCAATTGCAGTCTTTCCAACCAATTCTTCTGGTTCATAATATTCGTGAATTCCGCTTAAAATAACGCGATCTTTACGTTGGCCATCATCCAAAGTGAACTTTAATAGCTTCTTAGATTTTTCTACAGCTTCACAAGCTAAGATCTTAACAGCACGGAAATCCGACTTACTGAATGTTTCAAAATCTACCATATCTGTGAAGATTGGTTCGATTTTTACATTCGAGAAATCAACCTTTACAGGTGCAGCTTCCACTAGTTTTTTAGCTTTTGCTTTCTTGTTTGAATCCCCCAAGTTCTTCATGTGAGGGAATAACCAACAAGTGTAGCAAGTGTTATTTTCACTTTATTTAAAGCAATTTTAATTCAACTCATATATCTTTTATCCAGAATTGGGTCTTTTTCGCGTCTCACCAAAGTATTTTTACTGTTAAATGTGTCCTGAATAGCATCAATTTTATTTTGTTCAGATACCTGAGTATAGATCTGTAATGTCGTTCTTATATCTGAATGTCTAGCTAATTCGGCTGTTGTTTTAACATCTACACCATTATGAATTAAATTCGTTACAAACGAATGTCTTAACATATGACATCTAAACTTAATTCCTAAATTCTTTGAATGATTATGAAATACAATATCTAGATCACCAGGACTTAAAAAGTTACCATCTTCTTTACAACATATCAAATCGTATGGATTATATTGAAACCACTGCAATAGAATTTCTTTCAATGGTAAACATAAGGGGATTTTTGATTTACTTCCTTTAGTTTTCATTCGTTCAGTTAAATGATATTCTGATCGTTTTAATCCATGATATTCCAATCGCTTCGATATATAGATATAGTTGTTTTCAAAATCTACATCATCTTTGGTAAGTGCCAACGTTTCGCTTTTCCTGGTTCCTAAAAAGTAGCCCAGGTACAAAAAGACACACATTGAATAAGTTGAAAATGTTGCTTTTCTTCCCTGCTTCGTCTCTAACATAGAATCTATGATTTGTTCTATTTGTTCAAGTGTAACAACTTCATATTCTTGTTTGTTTTCAATTCCACGTATTTCAATCATTGGCATTGGATTTTCTCGAATATATCCTACTTTTTGAGCATATTTGAAAGTTACACAAAATACTTTCTTAATATTCTTATTTGTTGCTTTACCAAACTGATCTAAACTGTTAAAATATTTCTGTATTGATAAGTAATGTAGGTCAGCGATTTTCGCTTGGCCTATCTTTTTTTTAACATGATTATTATAAGTGTTCCTATAATACATTTCTGTAGACTTCGCATATTTATACTTTCCTTCAACTTCCATATATTCTTCAAACACTTCATCAAATGTTAGGTTAATGGCATCCATCTTCCCATCATTTTCTAATAATTCTTGTTGTTTTTTTATACCAAATTTTTCAGCATCAGCTTTTGAAGCAAACCCACTCTTCGCAAAACGTTTTTTTATACCATATTCATCTTTGTAATAAAACTTTACAGTCCAGGTATATCCTTTTTTATTCTTCTTTGATTCTCTTTTTTGAAAATACATAATTCCTCCATTATCTTTTTCATCTTAAGATTCTCAAAAAAGACCAATAGTATTATAGTTCATGAGAACTATAATACTAAAGCATTTTTATCTAAATCATGTACTTTTTTAAAAGATTCAATGGCTTTTGTTCGATTTGAAACATCTAAACCTTCATAATCATGTTGAAATTGTTTGATGGCTTCATACGAAAACATATAACGTCTTCCAATTCGAATTGCTTTTAAACAACCAACTTCACTAAGCATAACAACATTATCTTTATGACATCCAATCATATCTGCAACTTCTTCGCGAGTGTACATGCGAATATCAGCCGGCACCAAACTATTTTCTTTTCCCATCTTCTATACCTCCTTATCACTTATGTACATCCATTTTTAGAATTGATAAACTAGAATATTTTCTCAAACGTAAATCTAGTGTCATATCACACTGAACTCCACGTTTATAACATTCTTTATTTTCTACATCACGATCCAATAATTCATACGCTTTACCGGTTTCATCTTCAACACGCACAATTAAATATTCATTATTCGTTTTTGAAGATGTTTTTATTTCAACCCCTCTAATCTCTAAATTATTCGCCACAACTTTCATCGTCTTCTTCCTCCTGGTTTTTATTTACTGTTCCTGCAACTTGCTCTTTAATCATTTTCATTCTTTTTTCGACAGCCTCTTTATTATGATGTAACGATTTGATCAATGAATTAAAATAATATGTGCTATTCGTAGCTACTTCATAATAATCATCTTGATACATCATACGGACTATCAAATCAAATTCTGTAATTTCACTAATATTCTCTTTTAAAATCAAATTTGCCAATTCTTTCTTTATTCTCAAAAATTCTTTACTAGAAAGTTCCATTGTAAAACCATTAAATTCTTTTATATCTAATGGATTGTATTGGTACTTATCCGGATCATTCTTATGTGTAAAATATTCATAAGCACCACGAACATTTCCACACGCTGTTGGATATGGTCCTTTAGTAACTTCACAATATGTTGATGCTGTATTAAATGTTGTTGGACCATCAAAACTAACAATAATATGCCAATGTGGCTTTTTTTTGTTTCCAGCAACATCTAAATCCTGATCATGTAATGGTGAAACTGCAAACTGCAATCCAGATTGTTTTAACATCTCCATCCAATCACTTGGAGCTGATTCTGGGTACACAATATATAGCCAATGTCTTTTCTTCAATTTTTTCAATTCATTTGAATCGAATGTATCTAAACTATAAAATGTGAATGGATCAATTGTAGTTAATGACTTTGTAGCATTCACTTTGTCTTTTAAATCTTTATTTTTCATGTTAAAATTTCCTCGGTTAATTAATGGCATACAGCTACGTCTGTATGTTTTTTTATTTATGAGCAAAATGTTATTTTATTCGTTTTCACATTTCACTCATAGGGGGATGTCGTAGACATGGAATTAAAAGGACGTATCAGAGAAGCACTTATCAAAATGATTTTGGACTTTGATATTCCTTTAGAAACCGAAGAATAACAAGCAGTAACCGCAGAGCATGATTTGTTCAATCCCCTCTTTCCTGCTCTGCACCTGCTTTTACATGAAAGCAACACGCTTTCGCCACAGCTCTTTGACAACTGAATAAAGCAGACAGATACGTTTGTGAGATAGCGAGCCACGGGGACTGTACGCCACGACCTTTTCAAAAGAAAGCGAGCGACCCACGCAGTGATCCGAGAGCGACTGTTGGAAAAGTCGTTTTGCCACGACCTATCCTCACAGAATAATGATACGTCCGCATGGTGCGGTTCTGCCCACAAGAATGGGAATAGTTGAGATACTAACGGAGCTTTCCAAAGCCGTCTGCCTGCTTGTAAAAAATGACACACAGTAAAGGGGGGTGCATAGATTATGAACAATACTGATGTACCTATCTGGGAAAAATATACGCTGACGATTGAAGAAGCGTCTAAATACTTCCGCATTGGCGAAAAGAAATTGCGTAAATTAGCCGAAGAAAATATTGACGCTGGCTGGGTTATCGTGAACGGTAATCGTATTCAGATTAAGCGAAAACAATTTGAAAAAATCATAGATACATTGGACGAAATCTAATGTCATTGAGCCGTAGATATGGTATAATAAGGTATAGCGTATCACGGCTCATTCCATAACGGAAAGGAGCTTTACACTATGTCTAATGTAAAACGAAAAGACAGTAAAAATCGCAATTTGCGTAATGGAGAGAGCCAGCGAAAAGACGGAAGATACGTTTATAAATATACCGATATATACGGAAAGCCACAATTTATCTATTCTTGGAAACTTGTACCGACAGACAAGACACCTGCTGGAAAGCGTGATGATATATCGTTGAGGGAAAAAGAAGCACAGATTAAAAAAGACCTTAACGACGGTATCGACACAGCAGGCGGTAAAATGACAGTCTGCCAGCTCTACGACAAGAAAAACAGCCAAAGAAAGAACATCAAAAGGGCTACTGAAAAGGGACGACAGTATCTTATGAACGCTCTAAAAAATGACCCGTTGGGTATGATGGCGATTGATACCGTCAAACAGTCGGACGCTAAAGAATGGGCTATCAGAATGAGTGAAAAAGGATATGCCTATAAAACGATTGATAACTATAAGCGTTCCTTGAAAGCGTCATTTTACATGGCAATACAAGACGACTGTATCAGAAAGAACCCGTTTGAATTTAAGCTAAGTGATGTTCTGGAAGATGATACGGAGCAGAAAGTTATCCTTACACCAGAGCAGGAAGAACGCCTGCTTGCCTTTATGGAAACAGATAAAATTTACAGTAAGTATTATGATGAGGTTGTGCTTCTGCTGGAAACGGGACTTCGTATTTCTGAATTTTGCGGACTGACGACACATATTGATATGCAGAACAGAATACTCAATATAGACCACCAGCTATTGAAAGACAGCGAAATAGGCTACTATATTGAAACACCAAAGACCAAAAACGGAAAACGGGAACTTCCATTGACAGAACGGGCTTATCAAGCAATCCAAAGGATACTAAAGAACAGAGGAAAAGCACAACCGTTGATTGTAGGTGGTTACAGCAATTTCCTATTCTTAAACCGTGAGGGCTTGCCTAAAGTTGCAGGAAACTATGAGGGCATGGTGCGAGGACTGATTAAGAAGTATAACAAGTATCACACAGATAAGTTACCAAACATTACGCCACATTCATTCCGACATACTTATTGTACGAATATGGCAAACAAAGGAATGAACCCAAACACTCTGCAATATCTCATGGGACACGCTAACATAACCATGACACTTGGTTATTACGCACACGGTACATTTCAATCTGCAAAAGCGGAACTGGAAAGACTGGCTTGTTAATATCGGAGCTTATATTTACTACTCATTTACTACTTTTGGTTGCATTTTCATGCTGGTAAATGCCAGCTTATGCAAGGTATCTTCCAAAAAGAAAATACCGATAAAGCCCTAAAATACGGGATATATCGGCATTTACCAACTTATGAAAAGATAATCAGAAATTTATTAAGTTTTTATAGAAAAAAACTTTAAAAATATTACAAAAAACAGTTGACAAGTAAGCCAATCCGGAGTGATATCCATAAAATCAGATATTTCTTTTGCCATTTTTACAACACATTCATGAAAAGATCAACATCATGCTCTGTTTCGTAAGAAAGAACTCTTGCTCTAAACCTGCTGAGGGTTCTGTCACTAATTGGCTGCTCTTCAAAACTGGTTGTGTGCAGTGCATACTGATAGCGGATATCAAATGCCATAGCTTCAACGATCTCATCGTCAGTAACATTAAGAGCTTCTTTAAGAATCAGTGCCCCAACAATCACATTGACCGGAGTATTAGGTCTGGATGCTTTTTTACTGTAAAGAACAGAAAAAATATTTTCATTAATAGCAGGAAAAACTTTGTCTGCAAAAATTTTTGCCCATGATTTTTCTAACATTCGTTTTTCACGTTCTGTAAGATTAAAAGTACTGTCTAAAACAGTAAGCTGTTGATTATCATTTTTAACAAAAGACATATAGATCACCTCATAAAATGCTACCTACATTTTACCAAAGAATCCAATGTTTTTACATATCGTGTTAAGTTTTCAAGGTACAAATTTATATCAAAGGCTATAAACCTTTTGACACCCTAATCTTTTATTTTATCTTCTCCGGAGCAGTTTTTTACACTGGCTTACAGGTGCATCCGATTCCCAGTCCATCCGGACCGATATGACAGGACAAACCGAAGGAAAGTTTATCACACATGACTTCCATTCCCGGGAAACTTTCTTTAATCTGGTTTACCCATTCTTCTGTCACTTCATCGGTACTGCTGGACGCCGCCATCAGGTACACTTTACCAGCAGCATATTCTTCTCGGAAATTCGTTTCCAGCTCATGCTTCATTGCATCGATCATAACTTTACGTGATTTCTTCATACCACGGCATTTCTGGTAGATATCAAGCTTTCCTGTGCTGAAATGCATAACAGGTTTGATATTCAGGACATCTGCTGCCAAAGCTGTCACAGAGCTGACTCTTCCTCCTTTTTTGAGATATTTCAGTGTGCTGAGCCCGATATAAATTGTCATTTTTTCTCTGGTTTCTTCAAGAATTTTCTTGATTTCGACTACACTGTATCCTTCTTTTGCCATTTCTACTGCATCAAGAACAGAACGATGCATCGGGGTTGCCACACGACCGTTATCTACGACAAACACCTTACCGGCAAATTCATCTTCATTTGCCATGGCTTCTGCTGTCATACAGGACCCGCTTAAAGCACTGCTAAGAGGAATATAAACAATCTCCTCATATTCTTTCAGCATCTCTTTCCACATATCCATAACTTCTGTTGGTGACGGCTGAGATGTAGAGACATCTACGCCCTTTCGAAGCATATCATAAAATTCATCTCTGGAAAGATCTACTCCTTCACGATACACTTTCTCTCCGATATAAAAAGGCATCGGTAGTACCTTAATTCCGAGTCTCTGCGCTTCTTCACTCAAAATTCCACTGTGGCTGTCTGTCATGATTCCTATTTTCTTCATAATATCTTCTTCCTTCGTAATCTATTTTTATAACGTCTTAATAATCGGCATTACACTTCATTTATATTTGTATCATATCATTATTTTTCATTCGGCAAAATAAAGGATGACGCAATTTCCTCCTCCGCATACTCTTCCACATCCGTTCTCGTTACTCGTTTTATATGTTGTTTTTTTAGGCGCAGATATACGAACTCCCGGAATATAGTATAAAATACCGATACAAATGGAATGAAAATCAGCATACCTATAATTCCCATAAGATTTCCGCCGATTGTAACTGCCGCCAGTACCCAAATTGATGGAAGTCCTACTGATCCGCCAACCACATGAGGATAGATCAGATTACCTTCTATCTGCTGCAAAAGCAGAAAAACTATAATAAATAAAACTGCCTGTTTTGGATTTACCATAAAGATCAGAAAACTTCCCACGGCACAGCCAATAAAGGCTCCAAAGATAGGAACCAATGCGGTAAACGCGATCAAAATTCCAATTAAAAGTGCATATGGCATTTTTAAAATACTTAGCGTGATAACAAACATCATTCCGAGAATTACTGCTTCCAGACACTGCCCTGCAAGAAAATTTGCAAATGTCCGATATGTCAGCGAACATATGTTAAGAATTGCATCTGCTTTTTGTTTTGGAATAAAAGCGAAAATCACTTTTCTTACCTGTAAATGTAATTTTTCCTTCTGAAAAAGAATATAGCATGCAAAGGAAAACGAAATAAAAAAGGTCGCTAATCCACTGGCAATGGAACCTACTGCTGACATCGTCGTATTCATCATATTTCCGACTCCGTTTCCAAGAAGACTTATTCCCCATTTAATTGCCTGATCAGGCTGAAACTGCAGCTGATCTACCAATTTCATAATATCCTGATTATCATGTGAAAATTCTCGAATCCAGTTTTGCATCTGTGGAATAAAATCTGAAATACTCGTCATCAGATTTCCCATGGTCTGTGTAAGCTGTGGAATCACACCAAACATTACCAATATAATGACACCTGCTACCAATATAATTGTAAGAAGCAGGCTTATCGGTCTCGCAGCTTTTTTTCCTATTTTATTATTTTCTTTTATCTTTCCGAGCATTTTCTTTTCTAGGAAACTCATTGGTACATTAATCACAAAGGCAATTGCACCACCAAGCGCAAAAGGAAACACAATTTTCCATATTGACTTCAGCACTTCAATCACCACATCGAATTTCCACAAAGCAACTACAAGAAATGCCGTAAACACAATCAGTTCTCGAATTTTTTTCATAGAACATCTACTTAAATCCACTATCTTTCCCCCCTTTTTCTTAGTTTCATACGTATACACTTAAGTAATTGAATAATCAGAAGGCTTGCAAAAGCATATAAATATACACATCCAAGCTGCATCAGATTCAACGTTTCCACTTTGAATAAGTTATGGAAACCAGGAACCGTCAGTACTGTTGTAATGAGTACTGCACCTAACACAAATGCTCCCTGAAGCCACTTGTTATGAAAGAGACCTTTTGTAAAAATGACCGGATGATCTGATTTGCAATTATATCCATGAAACAAACGTGCCAGACAAAGAGTTCCAAAAGCATACGTGCTTCCAAGCAATGTACCATTCTGGTTGTATCCTGTCAAAAAACTGATCATTGTCATTGCTCCAATTACCAAACCTTCCAGACCGATTTTGCTAAGAAAATCTTTTGTCAATATCGACTCATCTGCCAATCTCGGTTTTTCACTCATCACTTCACTTCTATCCGGCTCTAAGCCTAACGCAATTGCCGGAAGACTATCCGTCAAAAGATTAATGAAGAGTAAATGTACTGGTGCAAATGGCACCGGAAGTCCTGCAACCGATGAACAAAGAACGGTTAAAATTGCTCCGAAATTTCCTGACAAAAGAAACTGTATCGCATATAAAATTGCTTATACAGTCTCTTCCTTAAGAGTCCTGGTATTCTGGATAATATACAGAGCGACCGATATGACCATCATTATAGCACACAAACCAATCAACAGATCTGATACCATCGGTGTAATGTGGAACCATATAATATGCACCGCTGTAGTTCCATATAATAAAAAGGTTACTATCTTTCCATGCCAGTCTGCACCATGTACTTTTCCTGTCTTTTGTATCACAAGACATCCACTGACTACCATATACAGCTCCTTACCTGCCATTATTACGATTAAAAGAAGCACATGCGGAAAACGAGTAAACAGACAGATTAACATCGCTGCCTGTGTCAGCTTATCAGCCACCGGATCAAGTATTTTTCCTAAATTACTAATCCTATGGAATCTTCTTGCGATATATCCATCAGCAAGATCCGTAAGACCAGACAGCAATAAGATTTCACCAGCTAACAGAGGATTTTTCTTTACACAATAACTCCATATAATTACCGGAATCAGACAAAGCCGAAAAAAGAAAGAAGATTAGGAACCGTAATAATTCTATTCAAATTTTCTTCCTTATTCACTTCACTCTGCATGTACGGTCACCTCACTTTCCTTTTTTTTAGGCATAAACCAATAAAATATAACACAAAATGCTAAAGCAAACACAACACCAAAAACATTTTGACTCACTCTAAGACTAACCGCTCCTTGTAGTCCATATGTCTCTGCAGCAATGGCTAAAGCACCAAATGTGTTAAATACTGCCTGCCAGCCATATTGTGCTGAAAATCCTACACCGATTCCACCAAGAATTCCTATATATGCATAGATTGACGAAGGAAGCAGAAAATATAATACTGTAAAACATATAACACCTGCAATATTTCCGACAATCCTTTTACGGACTCTGTAGTGCATATCTTCCATGGACGGCAAAATCACGGACATGGCCGCAATACCAGCCCACATTGCACGTGGCATATTACAAAGTTCTGCAATGCAAAGGACAATCGGTACGCATAAAATCTGACATATCTGCCATTTTGTTCTGGAAGAAGTGATATCAAATTCTTGTATCAGATCTTTCAGATTTCTTTTATAAGTTCTGTTTTTATGATTTCGATAAAATACGAAGCAGGTAAGTGCTGCACCTAAAGCCATACCGACTAATCGCATCTGATAGCTTTTTCCCGTAACATCATAACCATATAGCAGCAGATACCCAAGAACCAATGTAGATTGATTAAACATGGATGGATTATGGCATCCGAACAGAATCAACACAGCCAGTGCCGCAATATTTAACAGCATTCCCAATACCGGTGAAAACTGATTTGCTAAATGCGGACATACAGTCATAATTACAAAGAACAAAGCCAAAAGCATCGTAGATTGTCCGGTGTGGATCCCCAGATCCGCATTCCTAAACACCATGAGACATAATAAGACTACTACACCTACAATGCTGTTCTCATTTCCAAATAGGATGCTGAAAATACTAACAAAGAAAAAACAAAATGCCATTGTAGCAGCTATCTTCACCAGATATACCCACATATGATATAGTTTTTCTTTTAGTGTTTCACTCTTTTTCAACAGGTTTTTAGAACCTGCCTGATTTAACTGCAACTCCTGATAAAATGTCATATAAATCCTCTCATCTTCTAATTTATCTTAAAACTAGATAATCTCATCTTTCTGCTTTGGCAGCTCTATAACAAATCTGCATCCACCATATTCACGGTTTTCTGCTTTGATTGTTCCTCCGGCACTATCTACAATCCGTTTTACAAGTGCAAGACCTAGGCCATTTCCTTCTGCTTTATGAGATCCATCTACCTGATAGAACTTGTCAAATATTCTGGATTTTACATCATCCTCTATTCCTGGTCCTTCATCTTCCAGAATGAACTTAACAGAATCCTGTTCTTGTTTCAGAAACATCGTAATTGTCCCCTTTGAAGGGCTGAACTTAATCGCATTATCTAAAAGATTTATCCAGATATGCATAAAAAGTCCTTCATTCGCAGTATATTTAACTTCCTCCAATTCTACCTGAAAACCAATTTCTTTTTCTGTCCATTTTGTTTCCAATGAAAGAACTGCCTGGCGGATCTGTTCATCCAGACGATATTCTGTTTTTTTCATTGGTATATTCTGATTCTCTAACTTGGATAACAGCAAAATATTACCAACCAATCCGGAAAGTCTTTGGGTGTTAAATAAGATTTTTTCTACATATTCCTCTTGATCCGGAGACAGTTCTTCTCCCTGAAGCAGCATTGTATATCCTTCAATGGCATTAATCGGGGTCTTAAACTCATGAGAAACATCAGATACAAAATCCATCTGCAGCACCTCTGTTGCACGAAGTTCTTTTGTCATAACGTTAAAACTTTGATAAGATTCTCCAACTTCTGCTATACGGCTATTCGTTTCCAAATGCTGTTCAAAATCTCCCCGAGAAACTTCCTTCATTGCTTTACTAAGTCTTGTAATTGGTTCCAGTAACTTTGCATTAATAAAGGAAGTGATCAGCCCTGCAATCAATGTATTGAAAATCAAAAGCCAGCCAAGCACAGGTATGCTGCCCGGCAGATTAAAAAAATGATTCAAAAAAGCAAATAATAACGCAGATATGACTGTTGAAAATACAAGTGCCAGCCAGATTGCACCAGTCAGACAGGATCGGATCCGCAATCCTTTTTCTTTCTTTTGTTCCATTATTTTTTCACCACCTTGTATCCAATTCCACGCATTGTTACGATTTCAAAATCAGGGTTATCTTTCAAACGCTCCCTGATTCTTCCTATATGTACCTCTATCGTATGTGAGTCTGCCTCCGTCTCGTATCCCCATACTTCATCCATCAACTGTTGTTTTGTAAATATTCTGCCTGGCGAAGCTGCAAGCTTATATAAAAGCAGGAATTCTTTTTTAGGCAAAACAAGACTTTCCTTATCAGTTGTAACCGTCATTGCATCATAATCAAACTCTGTTGAACCGATCACAATTTTGTGTTCATTCAGTATCTGTGCACGGCGAAGCAGTGCTCCGACTCTTAAAACCATTTCATTCACATTTACCGGTTTTACCATATAATCGTCACTTCCCGAAAGAAATCCCTGGCGCATATCATCAAAGGAACCTTTCGCAGTGATCATAAGCACTGGTATCTGATATCCTGCTGAGCGAAGTTCTGACACCAGTTCATAGCCATCCATAACCGGCATCATAATATCAGAAATGATCAGATCAATATATTCCTTAACCAATACTTCTAATGCCTGTGCTCCATCCGATGCACTTTTGACTTGATATCCATTCTTCTCAAGCACTTTTTGGAATAGCTGGCTTAATTCTTTATCATCTTCTACAATCAATATTTGAAACACGTTTTCCTTCCTCCTTATTAAAACAGATACCTTGCCCATCCAAGCAGATGCTGTACCAAAAATATTTTTCTCTGACGTTTCTTTGTTAATTCGATTGGCTCTACATGATATGGATCACGATAGGTTCCATCTTCCAATACCTGTCGGGACACTCTTTCATATTCCATCATGCCCTCTTCCAACTGTTTATTAATATCTTTACTGCGAATTACGAGCATCAGTTCCGTATCCAGATATGCACTTCTCATGTCCATATTAAAGGAACCGATTACAGACAGATCGTCGTCAATCAGAATACTTTTTCCGTGGTATGAATAACCGCCTTCATATTCCCAGATATTAATTCCTGTACTTAAGATTCTATTTCTGTTTTTCGCATAATCGGCAGCCCCAAATGGATTCCCATTATTCGCAACTGAATTTGTCATGATAGAAAAATCTGAAACGTTCTCTGCAATCTCCTCCCATGTATTAGACATCATATCATTGCAGATAATATATGGTGTATGAATTTTCACACGCTCTTTTGCATTTTTCATTAGTTCTCCCAGTTGATACCAGACTACTGGTTCCTTGGGACCTGTGTGGATAGGATTTGACACTAATGCAATCTTTTCTGTCTCAAAAGTTTCGTCCGTGTAATCGGTATCGCAGATTCTTTCCTTATTCTCTTCAAAATATTTCTGATAGCCGTTCTGCAGCTCTAAAACTGCGTTCTTTACAGATTTTCTATTTGCCAGTTTTTTATTGTCATGAAAATAATCACTGTCTTCTTGTTCCCATATCGTTTCAAAATACTCTAACAACTGGTTAACTGAATTTTCTTTCTCAGGTTCATCGCAAACCACTAACACGTCTCTGTCATAGTTCTTATGTCCCGGAAAATCACCCAGGAAATAATTGTATGTATTTCTTCCCCCAAGAATATATCTCTTTCCATCTGCAATCAAATATTTATCATGCATTCTACCCATCATTTTCCACGGTTTCAACGGATTGGCCTTATTATACAGTTTAATTTCAACATTCTCATGGGAAGATAATCCATAGAAATACGGATTTCCTTCCATATCAATCCAGCTCTCCATTCCATCTACTAACAGACGAATATGTACACCTCTGTCTGCCGCATCATGCAGTGCTCCTAAGATCAATTTTCCACTTTCATCGGATTTAAATGCAAAAGTAGAAAGAATAATTTCCTTTTTTGCATTCTTGATCAAACGCACTCTTTGTAAAAGCGCTTCTGGATTCTTTTCTATGATTACTGCCCGTTCTGTATTTTCACTGCATTCGTTCCATGACCCATTTTTTGTTTCTTTTTTGGTTGTATTGGACACTTCCGGCTGCTTTTTATATGCAACGCAGATTCCGAGCAATTCATAAAAAGCCACACATAAAAAAATTGCCAGTATAACAAGAAGGATTTTACATATTTTATGCTTTTTCATTGTACATCACCTGATTCCTTTTTATTTCTTATTCTTATTCATTAGCAATACAATACAATGGAAAACTCAATTTAACCTCAACAAGGTTTGTTTTTTCATCCATGCAAAATCTTCTTTGTACAACAGACTGTTAGATATAGCAAAAACGGCCTTTCAAAAACAGTTAACTTCTAAATCAACTGTTTTTTGAAAGGTCGTTTCATCAGATTCTTATAGCAATCCAGCAAATAATCTCATAAATAATTGTCCCAGTCGCAAATATGCACTTCGTCCGGTTTGATATTGGTCTGTCACATCACGACATTCTCCCATCGTTCTTATCAGATCATTTTTTATTTCCACAACTGCCTGACAATCTGCCATAAAACAGCCGTTTTCAAAATGGTGATATAAACTTCGATAATCCAAATTAATTGTTCCACAAGTTGCCATACAGTCATCTGCCACACTCATTTTTGCATGACAGAAACCAGGAGTCCACTCATAAACACGAACACCATGTTTAACTAATCCATGATAAAAAGAACGAGTTACATTATAAATGAATTTTTTATCAGGGATACCAGGTGTGATAATTCTTACGTCTACCCCTCGCTTAGCAGCCAGACATAACGCATGCGTCATTTCATCTGTTATGATTAGATATGGAGTCATAAACCAACAATATTTTTCAGCTTTATTTATCATACTGATATAAACTTCTTCTCCGACCTGCTCATTATCCATAGGACTGTCTGCATAAGGCTTAAAAAAAACTGTTATAAAATAACAGTTTTTTGATCTTTTTCGGGTCCTTTTTGAGTCCTAAAATGAATTTTCCGGGTCCTGATTCGGGTCTTTTTTAGACATGTCTATAACAATCTGTATCAACCTATATCAGTCATTTTCCTTTTATTTAAAGCTTTATCTTGAGTTAACAAGATTGATAAAAGCCTTATATTAATTCATTACTTTATTCTATTTTAGTAAAGCTTAGCTCCTGCAGGAATCTTGTCATCAACCATCAATAAGTTCAAGCATTCATGACCATCTTCTTCATGAACAGCTGAGATCAACATACCTTCAGAATTAATACCCATCATTTTTCTTGGTGGTAAGTTTACAATCGCAATTGCAGTCTTTCCAACCAATTCTTCTGGTTCATAATATTCGTGAATTCCGCTTAAAATAACGCGATCTTTACGTTGGCCATCATCCAAAGTGAACTTTAATAGCTTCTTAGATTTTTCTACAGCTTCACAAGCTAAGATCTTAACAGCACGGAAATCCGACTTACTGAATGTTTCAAAATCTACCATATCTGTGAAGATTGGTTCGATTTTTACATTCGAGAAATCAACCTTTACAGGTGCAGCTTCCACTAGTTTTTTAGCTTTTGCTTTCTTGTTTGAATCCCCCAAGTTCTTCATGTGAGGGAATAATAATACTTCACGAATTGTTCTTTGATCTGTCAATAACATTACGAAACGATCAATTCCAAGTCCTACACCACCAGTTGGAGGAAGACCATATTCCAATGCTTCTACATAATCTGTATCCACTTCGTTGGCTTCATCATCACCTAATTCACGAAGTTCTAATTGTTTTTCGAAACGTTCTCTTTGATCAATTGGATCATTTAATTCAGAGAATGCGTTCGCATATTCATGTCCACAAATGAACAATTCATAACGATCCGCAAATCTAGGATCCTTCGTATTCTTCTTAGCTAATGGAGAAATGGATGTTGGGTGACCATATACAAATGTTGGTTGTACAATAGTTTCTTCAACATATTTTTCGAAGAATAAGTTGATAATGTGTCCAACTGTATTTTGAATCTTTTCAACTTCGATATCATGTTCCTCAGCTAATTTCAAAGCTTCTTCATAACTCATATCTTGCCAGAAGTCTACACCACAAGCTTCTTTGATCGCATCCACCATGTGAATACGTTTAAAAGGAGCCTTTAATGATAATTTTGTTCCTTGATATGTAATATCTGTAGTACCCAATACTTCATTTGCAACAGAATCAAATAAACCTTCAATCAAGTCCATCATTCCGTGTAAATCACTATAGGCAACATACGCTTCTACTGTAGTAAATTCAGGGTTATGCATCGCATCCATACCTTCATTACGGAATAAACGTCCAATTTCATAAACACCTTCTAAACCACCAACGATCAAGCGCTTTAATGGTAATTCAGTCGCAATACGCAAATAGAAGTCCATATTTAATGTGTTGTGGTGCGTTACGAAAGGTCTAGCACTTGCACCACCTAAGATTGGTTGCATAACTGGAGTTTCAACTTCCACTAAACCTTGACCATCCAAATAATGTTGGATTGCACGAATAATTTTTGGTCGAGTTAAGGCAATTCTTTTTGCCTCTGGATTCATGATCAAGTCTACATAACGACGACGGAAACGCTCTTCAACATCTGTCAAACCATGGAATTTTTCTGGTAAAGGACGAAGTGATTTTGAAAGGTGTGTATAGTTTTTAGCACGAACAGACAATTGTCCATGATCTGTCTTCATGACAGTACCTTCAATACCTACGATATCTCCAATGTCATTTTTCTTGAAGATTTCATATTGATCATCACCAATTTCATCTTTACGAACATAAATCTGAATTTGACCTTCACGATCCTGGATGTTCATAAAACCAGCCTTACCCTGACGACGCTTCGTCATGATACGACCTGCAATCTTAACTGTTACTTGTAATTCATCTAATTCTTCTTTTGTCTTGTCTCCATAAGATGAAGTAATAATACCCGAATTTGAAGTACGATCATAGCGAGATCCAAATGGATCAATACCCATGTCAATCAAATCTTGCATCTTTTGACGACGAACTTGTTCTTGTTGCGTTAACTTTTCCATTGTTTTCTCCTTTTTCTTTTATCCATAAAAAAAGGCACTTGCCACAAAGGGACGAAGTGCTCGTGTTACCACCCTAATTTACCAAACAAATCACTTTGCCCAGCCTTAGTCACTGTCTATAAACAGCTCTTCCTTTAATGCAGGAAATACAAATAGCTCCAAGTCTTTATTCCCAATTAGTCCTACACTTTTTTTCACCAACCAAAAGCTCTCTAAAGTATTTCTAAAAGGTACTCGCCCTCTTCATTGCCTTTTTATACGCTCTTATCCTACTAGACAATACACAATTTGTCAATTTAAGATTTATCCATATATCGAATATTTAATTCTTTAATACAGTTTTTAAATAAAACATCGATCTTGGCATAATATGTTTCTACATCCGGTTCGAAATCATGAGAAATCCAATACTTTAAAAAGTATAATAAATCATTCGCATAATAATCCACTAAAAAATCTACTGTGAACCTTGAATCCATACCAGTCACATCTAAATAAGAAAATACATTTCTAAATATTTCTTTAAACACATTACTCATTAAATCTTCAAAACCATTCTGTCCTGTGATTCTGTAACAAGACTTAAAAAAATCACGATTATCACTTACAGTCTGAAAGATGTGTTTTATAATTTGAGGATTTGATTCATGCTCCATTCCTTTATAAAACATACGATGAATCAAGTATTCTAAAGCCTCATACTTATCCATAAAATGATTATAGAAAGTTCCACGAATAACACCTGTTTTATCGCAAATCTGTTTGATTGTGATCTTTTCGAAAGGCTTTTGTTGCATCAAAATATACAATCCCTCACTCAGAAGATCTTTCATCGTCACCTTTTCATTAAATGTCATGAAATCACCTCTACAATCGAATTAATCTAAAAATTAACGATAAACTCATAAATAAGTATACGATTCCGCAAAGAAAATAATAAGCCTTTTGATATCCGGCCCCATTATAATATCCAATATAAAAATGAATCATATAGCCAGCAAGTACAATTAAAAATAAGACTAAAGACTCCATCAAATAAGGAAGATTCATATAATAACAGCCAACTCCAACAAAGAAACAGTCCAGTCCTCCAATAAGAGCCAATTTAATAATTTTTTTTGTATCAAACTCTTGTAGTCTTTCCACAAACTTTCCACGCTTAAAACTATAGATGACCATTCCATTTCCAAGAATCAAAAAGACAAATATCGCAACATATTTATTCAATATTGCCCAAGGACGTCCAAAAATATATGTGGACATTCCATGTCCTAATAAAAATATACCCGAACTGCATAGCGCAAAAATCAATCCATAAACTAATACTTTTGAGAAGCGAATATTACGAATTGAAGCCCCCTGTTCTAGTGCACATACAAATACGTCTAAACTCAGACAAATACTCAAAATTCCAAATATCAACATAACAATCCACCTTCACTAACCTTATTGTATACGAACTTGGATTATTTTAAAAATCACGATGAACATATTTCATTAAATGTATTTATGCACTACAATAAACTTATGAAAAACATCATTGACCACATCAAAGAATACGGAAATTTAACCCTTGAAGAATACCCATTTAATAATGTGGACTCTTTGATTCTCTCACAAATCTCCTATATTAAATTTGAAAACTCCACTATTGATGTTGAATCCGAAGTCCATTTATTAAATGAATTTGAAAATGAGATTGATACTTTATGCATTGATACCCGAGTACCCGAATTAAATGAAGAATTATTTGTTCAATGCATACACTCCCTTCGTTATGAATCCATTACCATTTCTCATCTACAAACCAATTTTGACAAAGACAACGAAAAACAATTCTGTGCTATGACTTTTCATTTGCCCAACCAAACAGACTACATTGCCTTTCGCGGTACAGACGCAAGTTTTGTGGGATGGAAAGAAGATTTTAATCTATGTTTTCAAGAAAATATTCCCAGTCAAATTTCTGCATTAAACTATGTAAACAACTATAAGACAAAACACAAACTCATCTTAGGAGGACACTCCAAAGGAGCTAACTTAGCACTTTATGCCACTATCCATACACACAATCCAATTTATTGTACATACAACCATGATGGGCCTGGATTTCTTACACCTTATCAAACTGATAAGAAAGTATTCAAGACCATACCACAATCGAGTGTTATTGGACTCTTACTTGAAGAAACAAATAATTATCAAATCATCCAAAGTGATGCCATATCCATCCTTCAACATGATCCATTTACGTGGTGCGTTGAAAATGGTGACTTTATTTATCTAGAACAAAATGATCAACTATCCAAACATACACAATCCACACTATCAAAATGGCTTAAATCCATTGATATCAATACTCGCAAACAAGTTATTGATACCATTTACTCTATCTTTTCAGATTATGAAAACCCAAAAGATTTAAGGAAGAATATCGATATGGTTGAGATGGTCAAATCCATTCAAAATATGGATAGTCAAACGAAGAAAATGATTAGTGGAACCATTCAAGTCTTATTCAAATGCATTCAAAACGAAGTCAAGCGAGGAAACTAAATTCCTCGCTTAAATAATATATAACTATAGATACACGGAATAATAGTCGCTACAAGAATCACAACAATGCCCATTGTCACATAACCAAGTAATCCAAGTACTATATATAAGATTCCAGCAATGACCATACAATAGCCACCTACACGATTTGACAACACCCAGTTTTCATCGCTATTCAAAGACCACGAAGTTTTAATTCCAACCGCATAATTTCGCTTTACCTTTGGCAAATAATTACCGAGTATAATCAATAAAATGCCAACTAAAATATTCATCACAAAACTAACATCAAAAGAATACCCCAAGCCAAAATAAATAATTGTCATACTTGTCACAATACAAACAACTGGACAAATCATAAATAGAATATTCATCATAAAATCTGGAATATTATTTCGCTTTGGATCTTTTACCGTCACAAAACAAGAAAATACATGAATTGCCAAGCACAAAAACAACATACCAAATAAACCCATAAACTTAGGCATTGTACCATCAACTTGTCCATTTACATCAAAATGGGTTGGCACAACATCTGGTAATTGATTATAGAAAACTAGATTCAATACGAATGGAACCACAAACAAAGCTAAACTAAATTGAAACCATTTATTTTTCAACATCTTCATTCCCTCCTAAAAAAGACTTAAAATAACACAACATCTCCTCAAAAACAGATGCGTTGATTTGATAAAAGATAAAATTTTTATCCTTCTCTTCACAAATCAAACCTGCATCCTTTAATAAGGATAAATGATAAGAAACAGTTGCCTGAGACATATCAAAATGACTTGCGATATCTCCAGCTGACATCTTGCCTTTTTTTAATAAACTCAAAATGTCTCTTCTGACTGGAGCACCTAAAGCTTTAAACGTTTTTTCAAACAAAACACCACCTCCTATTTAGAAATATTTCTAAATAGATTATACATCGTTTCTTGATAATTTCAACTATATTTAGAAAATTTTCTAAATAGATAATAAAAAGAATCAGGAAGATTATTCTCCCTGATACGTTGTATATTTTTGATATTCCTTTGTCGTTTCTTCATCAAAACAATACAAACTGATTTTCATTGTATAATCACTATTTGCATCCAACCAATCCGCAATTGTCTTTAATGCTAATGGCACTGCCTTTTCTACAGGATAGCCATAGACTCCACATGAAATACATGGAAATGCGATTGTATGAATATCATACTTACGAGCTAAACTCAAACTATTCCAATAACAATCCCTCAACATATGCTCATCTTCATGTTTTGCCGAATACATCGGACCCACAGTATGAATCACATACTTTACCTTTAAATCATACCCTTTAGTAATCTTGGCCTGTCCTGTATGACAACCATTTAATAGCTTACACTCTTCAAGTAACATGGGGCCGGCCGCTCTATGAATAGCGCCATCTACACCGCCGCCACCTAAAAGCGATTCATTGGCTGCATTGACAATACAATCTCCATCAAAAGTAGTGATATCTCCTTTTACTACTTTGATTTCACTCTCTAGATTCTTATTGTCTAAAATCATTTCAATTAAAACTTTTGGTAAAAAATACGAATCTTTCCAAGGATTTAATACAACTCCACTTACACCTTGTGTATCATGCACCATATTTAAAACAACCATCACACTTTGATTTAATGTTTCTGTATCCTGCCCCAAATCCACTTGAGCCTGTGTAGTAAAAGCTACAAATACATCTTGACCATCATCTAAAGATAATCTTCGATAGACTTTTTCACCCTCGACATCGCCGACAGGAATAATAAATTGTTTTTGTTCTTTTGCCAGTTTACGAATATGCGAAAGAACCTCCATATTTTTTTCACGAGTCCCCTCTTGATATAATTCTTGAATCAATGTTTCTAATCTTTCCATACCTATTTCCTTACTACAAATGTCAAACTAAAAGGAAAAGCCCCAATCACATCTTGATAAATAGAGTCATCAATAAAGAATCCCTCTTTCATTGCACTTTCCTTTAATAGCGAATCTAACGAAATAAATTCTTCTTCGCTAATTTTAAAATCATTAAAACAATACCCATCATTAAAGCGTTGATAGTTAAATACTTCATCCATTAAATCCCAAGTACTTACTTCACTACCATCTTCTAATGTATCCATATAGTTTAATAATTCATTTACGATTTCTTGTTGTCTTTCTTGTACCATAAAAATCACCTACACTTATTCTAACACAAAATGAAAAAGAGGCATGGCCTCTTAATCAATTTCTAAATATTCTTTGATTCTTTGAATCTGATTTAAACCATCCAAATATCCCATGTAGTAAAGATCAGCGAGTTTATCCACATCCCTCTCTACACGCGATACATTCACTGGCTTGCTTGGGGCAACCGTAAAGATTCTTCCCTCATTTTCAAGTCTTGATAATTCATCACACTGGCTATTGTATTCACTATTCATCGATTCCAACTTCTGTTCTAAAACTGGATATTCAGCATACAATCTTTTTGTCATTTTTTGAACGAAAGGATTCGCTTCACTCTTTCGATACTCTCTTTGACGTGTACGAACCACAATGATTTTCTCATAATCATGATCCAACGCCCATTGATACGCTATCTTATCGCTGCAGCCACCATCTAAATATAAACCATCTTCAATTTCAACCATCTTTGAAACATAAGGCATGGTTGCACTGGCTTGTACAGCTTTAAAAATATCCTGCGTTTTATTCTTACTAAAATATTCGGGCCTTCCCGTTTTACAATTTGTACATACCGCAATAAAATCACGCGTTGGATTCATAAAACGAGGTGTATTTAATGGATCAAAATATTGAGTTCCTTTCATCAAAAAATCAAATCCAATAATTCCTTTGTTGTTTTTAAAAGCTTCTAAACCAACATATCGAGAATCATGACGATACCCTAAATTAATTCTAGCACTACGACCAATTTGACCAGCCACATAGTTAAATCCATTCAAAGCCCCTGCACTTGTACCAACTGTACACTGCATATTGATTTCAAACTGCATTAAAGCATCTAATACCCCTGATGTATATAATCCTCGAAAAGCTCCGCCTTCAAGGACGATACATCCAGGTACAATTTTATTTGAAGTATTTCCATTTGGAAGTTTGGATATTCCCGAAAAACGCTTATTATTCTTCTTCATAACATCCCTCCTTCTTAGCTGAAAATTCTATACTCATTTTTTTAATTTGTCTACTTTTTTTGTTCATTCCAAAGTTTGTCAGCCATTGGCTTCCAGTTTTTTGCATATGGAACCGTCTTTTCCAATAAGTGATCCACATCTTCTGGGGATTCATAATCTGTATTGACTGCTTTACTTTGTTTCACCAATTCTTGAATACGACCAGCGTTTTCTAACATTGGACAAGGTCTTAACATATTTTCATTAAATGGTTGATTATCATGATAAGCCTGGAATAATGGAGATCTAAGTGCATCGAGTAATGTTGTATTGTGAATGTTACAGTTCGAATAATGAATGAATACACATGGTTCTACATCGCCCTTGGCATTGATATGAAGATATCTTCTACCTCCAGCAATACATCCACCCACATATTGCGCATCATTTTGAAAATCCATAGTGAAAATTGGTTTTTCACTTCTGAACTTACGAATCTGATGATAAACATACGCTCTTTGTTCTGGTGTTGGAAGCAATTCTTTCACAGCCTCATTTCCTACTGGCATATAGTGGAAGAACCAGCAGAATAAAGCACCTGAATCAATCATTAAATCAAAGAATTCATCACTTGCGATATCTTTATAGTTTACACTTGTATAACAAGTACTAATTCCAAAAGGCAATTTGTGTTTCTTTAATAATTCCATGGAACGTTTTACATTTTCATAACAGCCTTCACCACGTCTAGAATCATTCGCTGTTTCGAAACCTTCCAAACTAATGGCTGGAACAAAGTTTTTAACTCGCAACATATCCTGACAGAATTCTTCATCAATCAATGTTCCGTTTGTGAAAGATAAGAAAGCACAATCTGGATGCATTTCACAAATCTTAATCACATCCTTTTTACGTGTTAAAGGTTCTCCACCCGTATAAATGTACATGTAAGTACCTAATTCTTTTCCTTGACGAATAATCGAATCAATATCATCTAAAGATAAATTTAATTGATGTCCATATTCAGCAGCCCAACATCCTGTACAATGTAAGTTACATGCAGATGTTGGATCTAATAATACAGCCCAAGGGATATTACAATTATATTTTTGTGCCAACTCCTCTTGTTTTGTACTACCATTTAGTGATGCATTAAAAATAAAGTTTTTAAATACAGCCTGACGAACGCCTGCATTCAAATCATAAAGCTTCATGATATAGTCATACCAAACACCTTTTTCATCGATTTGTTCACGAATCACTTTACGCTGTGAACCATACCAACCTTCAGGCATAACCTTATCTACTAAATTCATTAATTTAGGAATATTTGTTTCTGGATCCTTATCCAAATACTTCAAAGCTTGACTCATTCCAAACTTTTGAACACTACTCTGTAAAGAACTAAAATTCATAACTCTTCCTCCGGTTTCATTTATAATTTTATTCTAGTTCTTTAAAAATGGGTTTTTAATAGACAAATTTTCAAATGTGTAAATATTTATGAGCTATGGTCATTATTTTTATACCATTTTGAGATATATGCCATATATGGTTTATATATTTATGAACCACGGTCATTTGTTGTAAAAAAGAAGATGTTTTCACACCTTCTTAGATTTCATTGGCAGCCTTATATCCTGTACGAATAGCACTTGCGATATCTGCTGTTCTTTCACCACTGCAGTCACCTACATAAGTAAATGGAACAGTTAACTTACTATCATCAAATACATTCCTTTTAGAACCTAATGCATTTACAATTGTATCCGCTGTAATTTCAACATTTATTTCAGCTTTTGTATTCACTACATAGATGACATTATCTTTAATTTCACTAACACGTGTATTCACAAATTTTTGAACATTGTGTTCTTTAAAATCAGCTTCCATCAATGGTAATACAGTTTCAGATTCTTGTGCTGCAATCTTATCCATCATTTCAACGATTGAAACTTCTATCCCTTTACTTGCCAAATATTCAGCCGTTTAAGCACCTACTAAACCTCCACCTAAGACAACACATTTACCAGATACTTCTTGACCATTCAAGATATCCCAGCTGGATACAACATTTGAATTTTCTACCGACATAAGAAGATCCATATTGTGAGCACCAATGGCCAAGATCACATGATCAAATCCATTCAATTCATCCATTGTTGGTTCATGGTTTAATTGAATATCTACTTTATCGGACAAGAATTTTTCATAGTATTGAACAGAACGTAAGATTTCATCTTTCTTGGTGGAACTGAAGCAATATTGATTTGTCCACCTAAACGATTTGATTTTTCAATACAGTCACTGTATGTCCTCGTTTATAAGCTACACGAGCCGCTTCTAATCCGGCAAGACTAGCACCTACGATTGCGATATTCTTAGTTTCTGTACATGGTTGAATGAAGATTGTTTCTTCATCTCCATTTTCGGCATTTAAAACACAACTTAAGTAACGACGAGATTGGATGGCATCTACACAACCTTTATTACAGTTCAAGCATTCACGAATGCATTCACCATTTTCCACTTTATTGGCAATATCTGGATCTGTTAATAAACTTCTTCCATATCCAATGATATCTGCCGTACCATCTTCAAGAATCTTTTCACCAGCTTCAACACTGACAACACGACCCACCGTTGCAACAGGACAAGAAACAACGGATTTCACTTTTTCACAAGCACCTAAAATCCAGTTATAAGGAACAGCACCCATAGGAGGGATTGTATCGCCCCTGTTTTCCTGTGTGGTTAGCTTGAGCCACTTGAATCATATCAATTCCTGCTGCATCTAACATTTTTGCGAATTCAACCGCTTCATCTTCCAATAAATCACCTTTACCACGTAAAGATCCATCTGGATTAACTGTAATAATTGGAAGTTTATATTCGACCATCATTGATGGAGCCGCTTCTTTAATTGCTCGTAAAACTTCTAATGCAAACGCGTACGATTTTCTAAGCTACCACCATAATTATCTGTACGATTATTTAATAATGTTGAACATAATGAACCTATAAACGGTCACCATGAATTTCAATCGCATCAATACCTGCTTTTTGCGCTTTTCTAGCACATTGGGCAATACTATTTTTAATAGCTATTAATTGTTCAGCAATTGCTTCCGTCACAAAGTGCTGCATATCATGATGTAATTTTGCGTATGCACCCTTTGTCAATTCGTCACAGATTTTTTGTTGCTTTTAGCCTCTTCTAAATTATTGGCAGCCTTCGCTTTTACAGCCAATTAACCAGCAATACCAGCTTCCACAATCATTTTTCCTACGCCTTGAACATCATATTCTGGATGGAACAATTGTAAAGCTACTTTACAATCGTGTTCATGTAAGGCATCAGCTAATTTTTTATACATTTCAATTTGCGATTCATCATATAGTTTTGGTGTAGGATTTGCAGTACGAACAGGAGCCACATCGCCAATAACGATATAAAAATATCCCCCTTGTGCAAGTCTTGTATGGAAAGCTAATGAACGAGGCTCAATCAATCCGACTCTTTCTTCACATCCTGTTGTCAAAGGGGGAAACATAATTCTATTTTTAAAAGTTAAGTTACCAACTTGAATTGGTTATAATAATTCACTTATCATAATTTCTGCTAGATATTTTTAGCAATTTCATGCGCATTTGTGATCGCATCTTTTAAAGTTCCCACTTTTTCACAATCCCCAATATAGTGTACATTTTCAGCTTCCACTTCCACTTTCTTAGGTGCATATCCTACAGCAAAAATTAAAGTATCCGCTTCTGTAATTTTGTGTTCAACACCCTCTTTTACGTAAGTAATAGATTCTTCATCCACATTTGTTACTTGTGCATTCAATTCGATGCGAACACCTTTCTGCATCAATCTTTGAGTCAATCTAGATTTTGCAGCTCCACCTTCACCAGGCATTAAGTTATTTGTCATTTCTAATAATGTAATTTTACGATTCATTGGGAATAAGTCATTGATTAATGGTGCTAAATAATCCGCTGTTTCACATCCAACACTTCCACCACCTAATACAACAATATTACGTCCTGGATATTTCTTTCCAGATAATACATCGTCTGCAGTCATACAATTTTTGAATACTTTGAATGGTGGAATTTCTTTGGGTGTAGCTCCACTTGAACATACGATTTCGTAATCTTTAAATTCATTTTCAAGCCTTTCTTTTGTGACTTCTGTATTTAAACGAATTTCAATACCTTCATGATCTAATCGACGAATCATAAATTTAATAACTTTACACAATTCTTGTTTCGCGATTGGAACAGCCGCAAGTCTTAATTGACCGCCAAGTTCATTCGATTTTTCACAAAGAACAACTTCGTGTCCACGTTTTTTGGCAACATATGCTGCTTCCATACCAGCAGGACCACCACCAATAACTAAAACTTTTTTCTTAGTTTCTGCAGGTGCAATCGTATCATCTTCCACGCTTGGATTTACTGTACATCCAATACGTTTACCCATCATGATTCCTGTTAAACAACGTCCACATCCAATACATGGACGAATATCGTCTACTTTACCTTCGAATGCTTTATTTGCGAATTCACTGTCACATAAGTTTGGACGTCCAATCATACACATATCACATTTTCCGTTTGCGATTAGTTCTTCAGCCATCCAAGGTTCGTTAATACGAGCAACTGTAGCGACTGGGATATTTACATGCTTTTTAATTTCTTCACTTGAGTGAGCGTGAGGTGCAGCACTTGTACCAGGAGCTGGCATACTTGATCCACGTTTGATTGTATTACCACCAGATACGTGAATAAAGTCAACTCCAGCTTTTTCTAATTGTTTACAAACATAGATCTGATCATTTAATGTCAATCCACCTTCACTATATTCATCACCACTAATACGAACATCGATAATGAAGTCATCTCCACAATACTTGCGAACAGATGCAATAACTTCTAAACATAAGCGTAAACGTCCATCAAGACTTCCACCATATTCGTCCGCACGTTTATTATATAAAGGTGTTAAGAAACCACCTAATAATCCATGAGCATGCGCACATTGAATTTCAACACCATCACCACCGGCAATCTGTACACGGTGAGCCGCTTGACCAAATTGATCAACAATTGTGTGTAATTCTTCAATGGTTGCTGGTCTTGGTGCACTTTGTGCATAATAAGGTCCTACACAACTTGGTGCAATTAATTGAGGTGTTCCTGGTACTGGGAATGCCATATAAGCTGGGTGGAACAATTGTGCTAAGATTTTAGTTCCATATTGGTGTACGCCATCCACCAATTTTTTCCATCCTGGAATAAAACTGTCATCATAAATTGACATATCTCCTGGAAGATATACATAAGTTGGTTCTACAGTTACAACTTCAGTAACGATAAGTCCAACTCCACCTTTTGCACGTGCAGAATAGTGTGCTACTAAATCATCTGTAACATATCCTTTATCGGCCATATTTGTTGAAATAGGTGGCATAAAAATACGGTTTTTTACTGTTGTCTTTCCAATTTCAATTGGTTCAAATAAATGTGGAAAATTATTCATTTTATAAACTCCTCCTCATAGATTCTTGTTATTTTACTCACAAATAGACGCAAAAAGCCTATCTCTTTTTTTGTATATTATTATGAATTAAAAAATAAAAAGAATGCGCTACCATCATTATAACGCATTTATTCTCTTAAAATTATCTATTTAATTAATTTGTAAACTTTTTTATTAGGGATACTTAACTAAATCCAATAAGAAAAAGGAACCCATATTTGAGTTCCTAAGTAAGACAAGATTTTAAACAAATCTTGTTACGATTTGTGTTAAAAATGCAAGAAGGACTCCACAAGACGCATAGATTCTTGTTTGAGGTAAATCCTTTTTCAATGCATAGCCAAGAATAAAGAATCCTACAACCGGCATACAATAAGAGAATACAAATGCCAAAACGTTTAAGATATAGCTCTTTAGAGAATTCAGTTTGTGACTCATAGTTTCATCGCCATTTCTTTATTTAATAAGAATGGTCTTAAATAGGCAACGGTTGAACACATTGGTAAAACATCATCATTTAATGAAATATTCAATTCATTAATAATATACTCTCTTCTCTTTTGAATTCGATTCCACAATTCTGGTTCTTCTTGTGCGATCTGTTTTCGTAGATTTTCATCTGCTAATAAAACTGTACTTTCTGCACTTGTTCCTGCATAGCCTGATTTTGATGGAATAATATCAATTTGATACAACATACCGCTTCGTACTAATTCTTTACTATTCTCATAAATATTTGATGACATCCACTCTTCATCAGCTGTTAAATGTCCAGGACATAAGCTCCAGTTGTATTCAGCCTTTGGCATTGTTTCTTCAATTAAATCATAAACTTCGCCACCAAGCATTCCACAATGAATTTTTTCTAGCCATACTGCTACGGATGAGAAATATGGTTTTACTAGTGCATCTAGATAATCTTGAACAGATTCATCCAATTCACTACTGTTATGCACTGCATATCCAGCTCTAGATGAGAAACCACCTTTATATCCAATCGACAAACTAATTGGATCTTTTAATTTCACTGTGTTCGTTGTTGGATAAATATTTGCCTTGATAAATCTAGGTCCAGATGCTGCAATTGTAACTACACTATTTCTTTGTCCATATGCATTTAAGATATTTCCCAATTCCATTTCTGAAACACCTTCATCCAAGTGATTCATAGCTTTCAAAATGCAGTCACTCGCAAGGGAAGCTCCAAATTCATAGTGAACAATTTCATTTACATTGTTTATACAACGAGCTCCATCTTCTCCAATAAATAATCTTGTTGCGTTAAACACATTACTTCCAACAAGTTCCATAATTGTATCTACAACATAATATGGAACATCGAACAATTGGGCATTATCCTCATACTTACTAGTGAAGTTTTTCCATCCAACAATGCCCACTTTAGCACCATCTTTTAATTCACAGCGCTTTAAGATATCTTTGATTCCTTCTTTAACATCCATGGGTTGATTAGGTAATGAAAAATGTGGGCAGTGAATAGGCGTATTTTTAATTCTCGCCTTTGAAGCTTTATTTAAATTTTCATTTCCTAGAACCATACAGTGATTTCCATTTGAATTCAAAACTAATAATGCTTCTTCAAATCTAGGCAAGAATCCTGTCAAGTACTCAAAATTATTACCGTGTTCTAAATCTGCATAAATCACTAATGAATCAAAGTTTTCACGATTCATTCTATCTAACACTTTATTTAATCGTTCCTGCATTGTTTCATCAGTTAACTGCACGGGAACATTTGTGCAATCGCACTCCGGTAATTTTACATTTTCATATTTTACTTCCATAAATCTAATCTCCTTAACTAAACAACTATCTATAAGAATACACTTATAGATAGTTTGTTATTATTTATATGTTTCGGCTGCTTGTTTTAAAGCATGTGTTGCTTCTTCTACTTTAGGACCATATACAACCTGAATATTGTTTTCATTAATACGAATAATACCTAATGATCCAGTTGTTTTTAATGCAGCTTCATCAACTACTGAAGTATCATTTAAGATTAATCTTAATCTTGAAATACAGTTATCGATTTCACGAATATTTTCTTTACCACCGATAGCCTTTAAAATTGTTGTTCCCAATTCACTAGCTTCAACTTGTACTACATCATCGCTAGCATCTTCTACATCACGACCAGGAGTCTTCAAATTCATCTTTTCGATTACATATTTGAATACAAAGAAGTAAGCGAAGAAGTAAACAATTCCTAAAATCACGCAGAAGTACCATTTAGTATATGTACCTTGAAGGATTCCGAAGATGAACAAGTCTACGAAACCACCACCAGCATTACCAACACCAACTTGTAATAAAGACATAATCAAGAAAGACATACCAGCCATAAATGCGTGGAACACCCATAAGATTGGTGAAATAAAGATAAATGCGAATTCGATTGGTTCAGTAATTCCTGTTGCGAATGAAGTTAATGCAGAAGCCAATAACATACCTTTAACTTTTAGTTGTTCTTTTGCATAAGCTGTCTTATACATTGCATAACAAGCACCTGGTAAACCAAACATCATGAATGGATGAGTTCCTTGAGTTAAGAAACGTGTTGCTTGATGAAAGATGTTCATATCCATATTCTTTGCGACTAATTCAGCTTGGAAAATATTTAATGCACCAGAAATAACTTGACCATCGATCATTGCAGTTCCACCAACTGGAGTGAAACGAATCAATTGGTTTAATACGTGGTGTAATCCAGTAGGAATCAATAAACGTTCTGCAAATCCATATAGGAATAATCCAAATGGTCCAGATTTACTAATAACATTTCCTAATCCATCAATTAACATACTGAAGAATGGCCATACGAAGTAAGAAACGATTGCTACGAATGGTACTGTTAAGATAATCATAATTGGCACGAAACGGTTACCAGCAAAGAAACTAAATGCTACAGGTAATTTTTGTGTATGAAATTTATTGTGAATAAATGCTGTCCATAAACCAGTTACAATACCTCCAAAGATCCCCATACGATAAGTGAAAATCCCTAATTGTGTGTCATAAGCCGCATTTATTTGATATGCCTCTAATGTACTTGATCCATGACTCGTTAAATAATCGATAGCTGTGTTTTCAGCTGTGATTCCATTTAATCCTAACATATAATTAAGCATTACGTGGAATAAAACGAAACAGATAACAACTGCAAATCCGGATATTTCCTTATCTTCTTTTACCATACCCGTGGCAACAGAAATCGCAAATAAAATTGGTAATAATCCAAACACCTTTCCGACTAATGCAGATCCTGCTCCTACAACAGCTTGTACACCTGCTGCATTCGCAAATCCCTCTCCAACTAAACTAGCATTGGTTAAAATAGATACGATACCTAACAACAAACCAGCTGCTACAATTATAGATAACGGTCCCATCATGGACTTACCTAACTTTTGTATAAAAGTTCTCATGTAATCTTCTCTCCTTTATAATTCCAAAATGTGTAATAATTACTTGCAAGCTCTTACATTTGATATGCTACATTAAAACGATTTTCAATTCAATAAAACAATGGCCTTTAAAAATGTTAATCAAAGTCTGTTTTTCCATCCATTTCTTGAATTTTCATCCAACGGTATAAATACGTAAAAACATGCATTTAAAGGAACAAATTAAGGTTTATTTTTTTTAAAAGTTGACATATGATAGATGTATAAAGCAAAGGACTTAGATATATATGACACTTGAAGAATTAGTAAATCAACATCATACTCAATTAAACGAAAACGATTTATATATATTAAATTTTATTTTCCAAAATATGGAATTATGTCAAGGAAAAACAGTATCCGAAATAGCACAGTTATCAAATGCGAGTGCATCCAGTATCATTCGAATTGTTCAAAAATTAGGATTCAAAGGCTATAGCGAATTCAGATATTTTTTAAGAAATGAACTCGATCGAAAGGATCGTGCAAGCGTTATTAACACGAATAAGATTGGTTCTTCAGTTGTGTTAGAAGATGTGACATCCACAATTCGTTTATTTGAACAAAATAAATTTATTGAAGATATATATAAACTAATGGCAACTTCAAATCGAATCTATGCTTATGCAACTGGATACGGTCAATCCTTGATGTTAAAGGAATTCTCTAGATGCTTAATCAATGTAGGAATTCACCTGATTATTATTCCTGGTCAAATCGAGCTTAATTTAATTTCAAACACATTAAAGCCGGATGATTTATTATTCATCGTTTCTCTATCTGGCAATATTTCAAAACTTAAAACAGATATACAAACCGTTCAATTAAAAGGAACTCCAATTATATCGATCACGCTATTTTCACAGAACGAATTATCTCATATGGCCAAATACTCATTGTACTATCAAGTATCAAACATTAACCAAGAGACTAGATTGAATAATTCTTCATTCTGTACATTAATGCTTATATTTACACTATTGTATGAAGGTTACATAAATTATAAAAAGAATGCCATATCGTAAAGCATTCTTTTTCTGTATACAATAAAAGCAATTTAAAGAAGTTCTCTCTAAATTGCTCATGTGTTTATTTATTTTATTGATAAATCTTTAACTAATTCAAGTAATACGTTAGCGCCCTTTTCAATGTCTGTATATTCTGTCCATTCTTCAGGGCAGTGAGATACGCCACCATTTCTACTAGGTACATAAATCATGTTTGTATCCACAAAATCAGCCATAATCATAGAATCATGTCCCGTTCCTTGGTTCATTTGTTTGTGACTATAACCTAATCCATCACAAATTTTCTCCATTTTTTCAACGTTCTCATAATCCATAATACTTGGACCTGTTGGATTTGGATAATTTACTCTTCGAATTTCTTCTAACTCTGTCTGAATACCATATTTTTCAGTTACTTCATTTAATAAATCTATAATGATTTTATTAAAATCATTATTATCAACTACTTCTTTAGTGAAAGTACGAATTTCAATTTTACCCTCAACATATTCTGGTACAAACTGATTCGAGTTAGGAACAATATTCAATTGTCCTACCATTCCAGTCGCATCATCTCCAAATGTACGCATAACCGCATTAAACTTTTCAATGAAGTATGCTGCACCAACTAGAGCATCTTTTCTTTTACTCATCAATTCTGTTGAATCCGCTGTTTTTCCATGGAATTTAATTGTGTATCTTCCAATACCAGCAAGATATTTAATTAATCCAACTTCAATGTTCTCTCTGTCTAAAACAGGACCTTGTTCAACATGAAGTTCTAAGAAGTTTTTAATTGTTTTTGGATCCCTTTTTGCCTTTTCCAAATTTGGTTCAACACCATAGGCTCTTAAAGCCTCTAATTTAGTTTGCCCAAAACGGTTTTTACGAGTCTCTAGCTCATGATAAGTAAGAGTTCCCATCATGGCTCTTGAGTTTGTAACACCCGTACTTGGCCCAAAAGTAAAGCCCTCTTCAGCATTCATTAAAATTAATTCAAGAGGATAGTCGTTTTCAAAATTATTTTCATGTAATACACGCATAACCTCTAATGCTGCAACAGAACCAGCAACTCCATCAAAAGCTCCTGCTTGATAAACTGTGTCATAATGAGATCCCAACATAACACATGGTGCATCTTTTAATTTACCTTCACGACGTCCAAATAATGTTGACATGCCATCTTCATAAACAGTCAATCCAATTTTTTCCATTTCAGATATTAAATATTCCTTAGCCATTTTATCTTCTTTTGTGTATGAAGATCTAGTTACACCACAACCAGGAGTTTCATTAAATGTGGCTAAAGTCTCAATATCATTTTGAATTCTTTTTACATCTACTTTCATATCCCATACTCCTTTAAACACCCAAATCATAGCACTGATAATTTAATGCAACAATGCATCTCAATCATTATGGTTGTATATTCAAATTCTGAATATTTATTTAAAAAAGTAGGAAAAATTACAAATAATCTCCTACTCTTTTTGATTTTGTCTATTTATTAAACTCAATAATATTATCTTGGCCAGCTACTACATTGCTGTGAGGTTTAACAATTGAAAATTTCTCTTTATTAGGGAATATAATCATACAAGATGGATCTTTCCCTTCATTTTTCAATGCATCAAAATCAACCTCTACTAAAGCATCCCCTGCTTTAACAACATCGCCCTGTTTTACTAAAGGTTTAAAGCCTTTTCCATTTAATTCAACCGTATCAATACCGATATGAATAATCATCTCAATACCGTTCTTTGACTTAATCCCAAAGGCATGTGAAGTAGGGAATACTGTTACAACATCTCCATCCATTGGTGCAACAACAACTTTTGATGTCGGAACCACCGCAAATCCTGGACCCATCATTTCTTGTGAAAACACTGGATCATTCACTTCACTAATTGGTAAAATTTTTCCGTCTACCGGACATAAGAATACTTCTTTTTTCTTTAAAAAACCAAACATATTTATTCCTCCGTTTTTACTAATTATAATATGGATTCTTTCGATTAATCATTCATTTTATGAATATCCATTCTTTAATTTTAATATCCTATAAAATTGAACAAGTGTAAATTGTTATAAAACTGCATTTATAAAAATTCTCTTCTTCTACTAAATCAGTCACACGACTTGTTACACTTATATATAAAACAGTCTAATAGAAATTAGCTCAAGGCCAAAAAAAGGAGCCCATATTTGAGTTCCTTAGTAGCAATATAGCATTACGTTTTCAGACATTACGACATTATATATAGGGACATATCATGATGATATATCCCTATTTGTTATGATATAATTGTTCTGCCGAATCAAAATTGATAATGAATACTTTCCTTATACTCTTCATACAATTTTTGATTTAATGCATCACCGCCATCATAGTTAGCGCTATAAAAAATTGGCGGTTTTTTCATGCCTGAATCTACTAATTTGTGTACTACAGCAGCAACAATCGAATTAAGCATCATTGTTCCAATTACTGTTGAAGTTGGAGAAACCTTTTGTTCTAAACCATCAATTTTTATGCAAGCATCACCAACATCTCCATGATTATCCAAAATAATATCTGCCAATTCATACAGTTTCTTTTTTGACGGATGACGAGAAGTCAAACTTTTAGAATAAGATAAATTTGTGATAGCTGTTACTTTGGTGCCCTTTTTTTCGTTTCTGCTGCAATTTCAATGGCTACTGGATTTCTTCCAGAAACAGAATGAACAATTAATCCAGTTGTTTTATATTTTCAAACTATTTCATAAAAACCAACCATTCCTTTCAGCTTCGCTTCAAGGCACACATTGGAATTAAAATGTGCAATGAGCTTTGCTTTTATTTTTTATCTTTTATTTGCTACCATGTTCTTGAAGTTAGAAGTGCACTACAGAGCACGGTCAAGTGAGTTGCAGACTTCTGCATCTCGTTCAGATTAACTACTTGAATTTTATATAGTTAGCTTTTTAAAAGATTTTCCAATAACCTGATACACATATCCGATACCATTTCTTTTCTGAATTTTAGTCATTTTATAACGAAGAACCTTCACATTTTTTGAGTAACATAATAGCCTCCAAAATTAGTTATACTGTATACTCTGTTATATCATAGATTCTGCCAATAAAAAAAGTAGAAATCCCCCATAAATACAGGAAATTTCAACTATTCATTCAAAAATTCAATTGTAGTTATACATTTTTTACAAAGTTAAGGATATATAAGAAAAAGACTTTAGTTTCATTTTCCTGAAATCCTTGCATGTTTTATTTACCATATCTACGATTTGGTTTGTCATCTGTAAAACGTTTCGATCTACGATCATCATCAAATCTTCGTCTAGGTTTGAAGTCGCCATCTTTTCGATCATCAAAACGTCTTCTTGGTTTATCATCCTCAAAACGGCGTTTCGGCTTGAAGTCTCCATCTTTTTTATCATCAAAACGACGTCTAGGTTTGAAATCTCCATCTCTTCTTGGTTTATAGTCACGATTTTTTCGATTATCAAAACGACGTCTAGGTTTATAGTCATCATTACGAACAAGTAGTGTAACACTTTCTACATGTGGAGTTTGACTAAACATATCGAGTGGTTGAATCTTGACAATACGATATTCTTTCTTTAATACGCCTAAATCTTTAGCCAAAGTAGCTGGGTTACAAGATACATAGATCATCGTTTTGATTTTTGATTTTAAAATAGTTTCCTTCATTGTATCATCCAAACCAGAACGAGGCGGATCCACAATCAATGTATCCACTTCTTTTTCTTGTACTAAATGTGCTAAGGCACTACCCGCATCTTCACAAATGAAAGATACATTGTCTGCATGATTTAACATCGCATTTTCATTGGCATTATCAACCGCATCCTGAATGGATTCAACACCAATGATTTCTTCAGCTTTATCTTTCACAAATAAACTGATAGCACCAATACCACTATAGGCTTCAACCGTAGTCTTTGATCTTGGCATCCAATCTTTAACCACATTATAAAGATTCACGGATTGTTTCGTGTTTAACTGGAAGAAAGATCTAGGAAGTAAAGATAATTGAATATCTTCTAATTGAAGATGCATCTTTTCTTCTCCCCAAATAAACCGCATATCCCCAAATACTTCACGCTTTGTTTCTGTTTTTACACTTTGCCAGATTGATACAACACCCTCTAGTTGAGTCACATCACGAATAAATTCTTCACTGATATCTTCTTTTCCCGTCACAAATATAATTTGAATCTTAGAATCAAATTCTTTCATCACCAATGTACGATAACCCGTTTTCTTTTTATCATCATACATCTTTAAATGATGCTCATTCATAATTTTTAAAACTTCCTGACGCGTTTGTTCCAACAATTTTGAATGCACATAACATCTTTTCATCTTTTGGAAATGGTTTGTATCACGCTCATACATTCCTGTATATAACTCCCCATATTCTTCACCAAAAGGAAGTTTGCAGCTATTACGATATGACAATGGCTCATGATTCTTTAAAATTGGTAAAATGCGACCATTATAATCCGCATACTTAATCAGCGTTTCTTTTAAATTACCCTCTTTCATCTTGCATTGTGCTGGATACTTTACGTGCATCAAAGCACATCCACCACACTCTTTCCAAATTGGACAAAGTGGGTAGCGACGCTTTGAACTCTGTTCAACTAAACGAGTTAATTCTCCAACTAAATAAGTACCTTCATCACTTTTAATATCAAATTCAATAACTTCATCCGGAATGGCATTTTCAATAAATACTGGCTTTCCCTCATGGAACGCAATTCCCTCACCATTAATTCCCCATTTTTTTACTGTTGTTTTCATGTTTTTTATACACAGTTACGACAAACTCAAACGTAACCTCTAACCTTTCTAATTGTTTTACACGATCAAGTCCAGCTTGACTCGTTTTATATCGATATGGTGTCATTTCTAGTAAAGACCATACATCATCTACCATCTTATTTTTCTGAATAATTTCCTGGTTTACCAATTCATATTGTTCTAGTATTTCAGGCATTTCATTTTCGTATGGTGTGTCATACAATACTTCTTTTAATTCAAAACAATGCTTAGGACCCGGACCTACTACGATCCAATATCCATTTTCTTTTAGTATACGATAGATTTCATCTTGGCCTAAAGGCACAAAAATACTTGTAACACAATCTATACTCTCATCTAAAAAAGGCATATCAAATAAACTCCCCACAATATATTGCGTATGTTTATCTTGTTTAGACGCATGAAGAATCGCTTCCTTACTCAAATCAATCCCATAACTATGTTCAAAGTTCGCCCCTATCTCTTTTGTATAGTAACCCTGACCACAACCAGCATCCAAATAAATAGATCCATTAGCCTTTCCCTTTACATATTGACGCATAAAATCATAATAATCTTTTTTTAAAAAATCGGTACGCGCTTTGACCATCAAAGCATTGTCCCCATGATTCTTTGTCTGTTTACGCGATAAGTTCACATAACCTTGTTTGGCACAATCAAAAGAATGATTATTTTCGCATCGAAATGTTTTATTTTCTTTTATTAGTTTCTTTTTACACACCGGACATATCAACATAAAAAGATTATAACATAAAAGAAAAAGAGAAGCGCTATATTTCACTTCTCTTAGAATAAATCTTCTTCAACCTTAACTGGATGTACCCAAATATCTTCTGTATTATCTATACAATCTTGTACCATCTTGTCAAAATCCCATTTTGCCTCATATTTTTCACACTTATCCACACGAGGTTTAGTGACCGGATTCTTTGGTGTAAAAATCGTACAACAATCTTCATAAGGAAGAATACTTGTTTCATATGTTCCAATCTTTTTAGAAAGATCAATAATTTCAACTTTATCCATACAAACAACTGGACGAATAATCGGCATATTTGTGACATCATTGATTGCTAGCATACTCTCTAAAGTTTGACTTGCGACCTGTCCAATCGATTCACCTGTTGCGATAGCTTGAGCATGTCTTTTCTTAGCTAGGCCTGTCGCAATACGCATCATCATACGACGCATCAATGTGATTGCATAACTTTCATCCGCATTTTGATAGATTGCCAATTGTAGATCTGTAAATGGAACAACATGAACTAAAACATCACCTTGATAACCAGATACAAGTCTAGCTAGTTCCATTACTTTTTCTTGGGCATTTTGTGAAGTATATGGAGGTGAAGCATAGTGAATACATTCAATGTGTACACCACGTTTCATCATTAAATAGCAGGCAACTGGAGAATCAATTCCACCACTTAATAAAACCATGGCCTTTCCGCCAACACCAACTGGATATCCACCAGCACCTTGAATACGATCTGTCATAATGTAAGCTGCATCTTGATGTACTTCAACAACAATTTTTACATCCGGATTATGAACATCAACTTTCCAGTCACTGTTCTTTAAAATCTTAGTTGCAACCCTACGATTAATATCGTCTGAAATATATGGGAATAGTTTATCACTACGACGTGCAGCCACCTTAAATGTTTTTGGTGTTGTTAAATCTAAAGATTCATAACAAGCATCAATGATTTGATCTAAATCTGGTTCCACTTTAATAGCCAATGAAAATGAAGATATTCCAAAAACTTTAGCTAAAATATCACTAACCTGCTTAGAATCTTCATCATGAAGATAAATATACATACGGTCGTGCTGTTTCTCAAATTCTAATGTTGGGAATGCTTTTAAAGCTTTACGAACATTGTCATAAAGCGCCTTAATAAAGTTGTTACGGTTTTTTCCTTTTAAACTCAATTCGCCATAACGAATTAAGATATGATTATAACGATAAGCCATAATTCTCTATAATCTCCTTACATGTTTCTATAAAATATTTTGCCTCTTCCAAAGTATTCTCATTAGAAAAAGATAAACGAATTCCATGTGTCGCATCAAATTCTGACTTGTGCATAGCCAATAACACTTCAGAAGCATTCGTATTTTGTGATGAACAAGTACTTTTTGCGGATACACAAATTCCCTTTTGATCCAAAGCGTTCAATAAGACTTCACTTGTTATTTGATCAAATGAAATATTGAGAATATAAGGAATCGCATCTTTTGGCGAATGTACATGCGCACCATTGATTTTAGTTAATTCTTCACGCAAATATTGGTTGATTTTTAAAACATGATCATAAGCCTTTGATTGTTCCTCTAAAGCTAAACGAATTGTCTTTGCCAAAACAATATTCGCCGGTGCATTCTCTGTTCCACCACGAAGTCCTTGTTCCTGTTGTCCACCTTGAATAATTGGAACAAGTTGAATCTTCTTTTTCTTCATTAAAATGGCACTACCCTTTAGACCATGAATCTTATGTGCAGAGATCGTAGCCATATCTAGTTTTTCAAAAGGAATATCAATTTTTGAAAAACTCTGTACACAATCCACATGAAATACACACGTTGGATTTTGGTGTACAATTTTTTCTAGTTCTAAAATAGGATTGATAGCTCCCATTTCATTATTCACATGCATAACCGATACTAAAATTGTATCTTTACGCATATGAGATTTTAAGCATTCTGGTGTAACAATTCCATCTTCATTAATTGGAAGAAATTCAACTTCAAATCCAAAACGCTTCAAAAACTCCATCGCATGACGAACACTCGAATGCTCAACATTGCTTGTGAGTACATGATGACCTCGATGTTCATTGGCCAAGGCATATCCTACAATAGCTAAAGTGTTTGATTCACTAGCAGCTGATGTAAAGATAATTTCACTTGGATCTACATGAAGCATAGAAGCAATATTTGATCGACTTTTTTCCATGAGCGAACTTGCCTGGCGACCAGCCGCATGCAAACTATCTGGGTTGCCATAACAAGTTTCTAACACTTGCCCATAAACACGACGAACCTCTGTACGTACAGAGGTTGTCGAAGCATTATCAAAATAAATCATTACTGCACCTGGTTCATGACAGCAGGATCTTTTTGAGCTACTAACTTCTCATAAATTCCTGGGTGCATGTTTTCGATTGCTTGAATCGCAATCTTAAGTGCACGAGTATATTCTCCATTTTGGAAACATAACTCAGCACGAGTTAAATCCGAATCCATTTGTGCATGCGTACTACGGAAACGGTTACCAAACACAATCGCATTTTCTACCATAACGGCAACACCGACTAAATTGTTTGCGTTATTGTATAACTTATATACAAAGTCGATGGCATCCTGCAAATCTGCATTTAATGTTTGTACATCTAATGGTGAGTGATCCAACACTACACGAACACGTTGAATCAAGCGTTCGCCTTCTTTTAAATCTGCAGAAAATTGAGATGAGATACTAGGCAAATGACGTGTTACTGTATTTAAACGTACTTCATTTAAAATCAATTGTAATTTTGTCAATTGTTTTTTAGCACGTGATTCATCACTGCTTGCTCCCACTAACATCTCTTTCATATCCTTGACTTGATCGTGGAATTCATTAACATCTTCTGAAAATTTACGATAACCATGAACTACATCTACGCTAGGACGTTGATTTTGTTTCAATTCTTTTTGAATTTCATCACGACGATTTGATAAATCTTCCATTTGGATTTGTGCCAAAGAGAAGCGGTGTGTCCAATCTTCTAGACCAAAACGATCTTTAATATTGGCATAAAGCGCCATAATTTCCTCAAGTTCCTGACCAATGACATTAACTAGATCTAAATTAGATTGAAGACTTACATGGATTTCATCATAAGCTTCTTTTTCATTCGTTACATCATCTTGTAATGCTAGAATGTGATCTCCAATGATTTCCAAGTTTTCTTGTGCCATTTCAAATTCACCTGCATCCAATTGATCAATTGAACTAGACAAAGCACTTTGAATGGTTGTTAATTTTTCTTCTGGTTCTAAATAAGATAAGTCGATATCTTTTTCCTGTAATTCCTTAATGTGCAAACGAACTTCGTTGATTGCACGAGGCAATACATTTTTGGCCTTTTCATATAGTCCAGGGAAGGCTGCAATTTTAGAGCTAATCTCATCCACCATTTTTGAGATTTTTTCTTGTTCTTCCTTTGCCTTGTTAAATTCTGAAGCAAACATCCACTCTTCAAAATTAGAGAATTCATTTTCAATTTCCTCTAAGCATGAATCTACATAATTAACAGATCCATAAAATGAAGAACGATTATCTTGGTAAACAGTTTTCACATTGCGAAAACGCTCTTTTAAAGCATTTGCCGATTCACGAACCTCTGTTTCACGAGCCAAGACATGATCTAATGACTGAGTAACAATACGAATTCTTTCTTTTGTCTCATCCATCATTGTTTCTAAATCGTCCATAGCTCGCATAGATTTACGAAGACGATGTCTAGAAACATAATCATCTGCTTCATTAAACAAATCATCACAAGCACTTAAGTTTTTTTGACAAGTATCATATTTTGGAGTCAAGCTTTTCACTTTATCCATGATATCATCATTCACTCTTGCGAATGCCGATGCTTTGTTGAACTTGTAGGCCAAGGAATTGTTACGAATTTCATTCATTTCGATCTCAAGATCTGAAAGTCGTTTCGACGCCTTTTTACGTTTGATCATACGCATAATGATCCAAATCAAAATCAAGACTAGAATTGCTATACAAAGATAGATAATTACAGTCACAGAAAGTTGATTTCGAATGAACGCGTATACTGATCGAAAGAAATTCAAAACACTATCCATAGTGGTACCTCCTTGCAAACCATTCTTATTATAGCAAAACTTCAAAATCATTGCATCATTTTCTTGATTTTATTAATATTCTTTGATATGATACATAAGCATAAATTGATAGCAGCATACAAAGTTAAAGGATATGCGTTGCAGCCTTATTAAGCGATATGAGTAAGCTAATAGCTGATAGCGGAAAGTATCATTGTCAACACAGCCTTTAAAGATTTGTACTGTTATTGTTTTGTGAATGATATAAAACAATAGGAGGAAAAATTATGTCAAGAAACACAGGAAGCGTTTGGAAGAAGTCACGCCGCCTTGGATTCTCAGTATTAGAAACTGGTGAAGAATTAACTCGTCGTAACACAATTCCAGGACAACACGGAAATGCTCGTCGTCCAAAATTAACAAACTACGGTATCCAATTACAGGAAAAACAAAGAATTCGTCACACTTACCAATTAAGTGAAAAACAATTCTACAACACTTACTTAAAAGCAAGTAAAAAAGCTGGTTCTGCTGGTGAAAACTTCTTAGTAATGTTGGAATCTCGTTTAGATAACATCGTTTATCGTATGGGATTTGCACGTACTCGTCGTGCTAGCCGTCAGTTAGTAAACCACGGACACGTATTAGTAGATGGTAAGAAAGTAGATATCCCTAGTTTCCAAGTAAAACCAGGACAAGTTATCGAAATTCGTGAACGCGCTAAAAACTTAAGCGTAATCAACGAAGCTTTAGAAGCTGCAACAGCAACTGTTGATTTTGTTGAAGTAAACAAAGATGCTAAGAAAGGTACTTATGTTCGTTACCCAGAACGTAAAGAACTATTCACAGCTCAAGAAATCAACGAATTGTTAGTAGTAGAATTCTACAACCGTTAATCTTAGGCATAGAACAAGAAAGAAGCGAATTGATCGCTTCTTTTTTTGTGGATGTGTTTTCTTAATTCATGTATTTTATCTGTTGATCAACGTAGAAAATCAACTTTTTCAGCTACAAAGCCATAGTTTAGATATACCCTGTCATCCTTCTGGTATTTACGCGAATGAATACGACCATTAATTCCCACATAGTCTCCAATCTTACACGAAGCACTTACAGTTTCTGCGAGACCTCGCCATACTTCAACGATTACATCATCACTTTCATAAACACCTTCTGAATTTGGAAAATTACGCTGCACTCGAATTGGAAGCTCACAAGTTTTTAATCCATTGCTTGTCTCCTTTAACATTGGCATGTCCGTAATTTTTCCCACGATACTAAACGCATTCATAATTGATTATCCTCCTTCAACTCTGACCACCATATTTATCACCATCCTTCTTCAATGATATTCTACAAATATGTCACATATAAAACAAACGACCTATCTTATCTATAGGTCGTCTTTTTATGCGTTTTACATGCGTTTTTCCCCTCTAATTTGCTAAAAAAAACACAAATTAGATCAGATAGAGTCATTCGGAAGAATTTTTGTCACACAAGAATGTGAGAAATCCAAATTCTTAATATAGGCATGTACTTGCTCAATTTCCATATTTTGAATGCTATTTAAATTTTCAATATAGTCATACTCCTCAAAGTGACTTCGAAGTAAATCATTGGCCAAGCCATCAAAATGATCTAAGCCACGCAAATTATTCGCGATTGCCTGTGCATGCAACGACTGATAGTCTTCATTAGAAATCGACTTATTCTGTACAAGCTCATTTACAAGTTCAATAAAGGCATTTGGATTTACTGTTTGAGCATAAAACAAGATATAACTATGATCCAAAGTAAAGTCCGCTTCTGCGCCTACAAACTGTGTAAAGATTCTTTGATCTAGCCATTCCTGAAAATTAGGATTTAAAGGACCCATGATAGAATCTAACCACATATTCACCGCAAAGTCTTTTTCGAATGCTTCTTCCTTTGTCTTGCAAGCATCCATCTTATAACCAACACATACAAATGGCTGATGAATATCCATATGATCGACATACTCTTTGCGATTTACTTCCTTTGGCTCTTCCTTAAAGACACGCTCAATCTTTTTATTTAACTTACTCAAAACATCTTTTTGACATTCCTTGATCCAATCCATGATTTCATTTGTATCTTTTCCAGTTACACCCACAAGACACAATTTACTAGGATCATAATTTAATGCATAAAATTGTTTTAAATCCTCCATGCTCATATCTTGAATATCTTCTTTTGAACCGAGTACATCAACTTTCATTGGATGATATTGAAATAAAGAAATCAAAGTTTCCTTAAAAAGACGTTGTTCAGGCGATTGTTGATACATATCATATTCACTAAGAATAATCCCCTTTTCTTTTTCAATCGTTTCATTTGTCACATCTAAATTTTCGACAAAATCCAATAAAAGTTTTAATGACTTTTTCACATCCGCCGTAGTCGAAAAATAAAATGCCGTTTCTGTATAAGAAGTATATGCATTTGTAGAACACTGTAGGTTCGCAAATAAATCACTTACATCTTCTCCATCCAAATAAAACATTTGATGCTCTAAATAGTGCGCAATTCCACTCTTATGTCTAACCACTTGCCCATCTACGCTTTGATCAATATCAAACCCTCCTACTTTAGCTCCTAAAAGAAATAGTGATTTTTGATAATCCGGTTTATGTACAAGAATCACCTGTAAACCATTTGACAATGTTTCCTTTTTAATATCCAAATTATAATTCATTTTCTTTCTCCGCAACAATGGCCACTGAAGCCAAATTCAATCGTAAGGCAACACGTGAAATATCTTCCTTTGTCACCTTCATAATTCTCTCAATTCTTTGCTCAGGCGTGAGCTGGCGATGTAAAAGATCATCTAAAAAAGCTTGCGCAATCAAAGATTGAGCATGATCTAATCCACTAATAATACGGTCCTTATAGTCCATCTTTGCGATTTCTAAATATCGATCATCATAATCCATGTTCAATAATCGATCTATTTGTGTTTCTATCAAATTTAATACTTTTGTGACATCCTTACGATTCACACCCGTATGAATTAACAAAGCTCCATCAAAGCGAATAATAGAAGAGCTTATAGAATAACAAAGACTATTCTTTTCACGAATTTCATCAAACATTAAATTCTTCTGGCTTTGCCCCAAAATACTATTTAAAATTAGTTCAGCCTCATAATCCGAACTTGAAATATCAACACCTGTCGAATAGACTTGCGAAATACAAGTTTGCGCAATATCCTTTTCAAAGGTTTTATAGCTTGTTTCTACGCGAGGAAGCAATGTTCTTTCCGATATAAAAGCACAATGCGAATCTAAACTATCAATATAATCATACAATTCATCCGTTACATAACCACAGATATAGAAGTGTTTTGCCATATCCATATATAATGTATAGGCTTTTTTCACATCCTCTAAAGTAAGTGTCGCTAAATCTTTTAAACTTCCCTGCACAGGAATTGAAATAGAATGTTTAGCATGTGCCATCTCAAAGGCACACATACAAGACAAGCTGGCCGGATCATCCATTTGTGCCAACAATCTATTTTTTAACAAATACACTGACTCCTTAAAGTTTTCCTCATCCAATACAGAATGAAACAGAACTTCATCCATAATATCTTTAATTTTATCTAAATAGCTTCTATCTTCAATCCAGTCTGGACGGACAAACTGAAAACGAACATCGAGTTGAACAAGATCTCCATAAGATGTTAAACCATAAGACACCTTTGTTCCATAAGCACGATTTAAGGTAGAAGCTAATTTTTGTTTCGAATTCATTTTCTGCGTTTTCGCCTTCATCATATACACAAGCACGTTTAAAGCACTAATTGTATTTCGATGAAAAGGCATCATGGTTTTACAAGAAACATAAACATCACTAAATTTTTGCGTTTGTATATAGTTCATAAGTAAACCTCCTTGAAAATATATTAATAATTCTACCACAAAAACAAAAAAAAAGGCTAGAATTCAATCTAGCCTACGTGAACGTATCCAATTAATGCCTTGTCACAAGAAACGCTTGATACAACAGTCTGGCTTCCATACCATCCACCATGAACTGCTTGTCCGTTTCCAATGTAAATAGCAACATGTCCTGAATAAACAATAATGTCACCTGCAACTGGACTTGATGTGATTGTACCAAGACTCAAATAGTCTTCTGGCCAACCGTGGAAATTAATTCCAACAGCTCTCAAAGCATTAGTAACTAACATTGTACAATCTTGTGTAGTTCCTACTTGTGCTAATGCAGCAGCAGCAATTGCTGAACTGTTCACACTTGGGGTTGGAGCTACATAATCTTTAGCTGGAGCATCAGGAGTCGATGGCTGTGCTGGCGCTTGTGTTGTAGTTGTTGTTGTGCTTTGAGCTGGAGCACTTTGAGTAGTTGATTGTGCTGGAGCCTGAGATTGAGTCGTTGTATCTTGAGTTGGAGTTGTTTCCTCAGAAGGGGTTACTTCAGTCGCAACACCATTTTCATCAATCTTATATCCATCTTTTTCGGCATTTTTAATCAAATCACCATTTTCATCGAACGCATATTTAGTACCTTCGATTTCAACGATTTGATTCTTAGTTACTTCACCGTTTTCTGCATAATACAATTTTTGACCGTTGATCTCTTGCCATCCTGTACGGAAAGTACCGTCTTCTTGAGTGAAATATGTTTTTCCGTCTACATCAAATTGACCTATAGCCATCTTTCCATCTTCACCAAAGAAATACTTCTGGCCATCGATTTCCTGCCATCCTGTTACACAATTTCCATCGGCATCAAAATAATATTTCGAACCATTTTCTTCAACCCAGTTTGTTGAAGTTTTGTTTCCTTTTTCATCGTAGTATGATTTACCATCATTACTCCAACCATGAAGAAGAACACCTTCTTTTTGGAAATTATACTCACTACCCTGAATTGTCACAGAACCTCTTGCAGCAGTTCCGTCTTGTTGGAAATAGTAAGTTTCATCTGAAACAGTCTGCCATCCAAACTGCATTTCTCCTTTATTATTGAAATAATAAAGTTCCTTATCGATTTTTGTTAAACCAGTAGCTGTCTGACGATTTGATTTTAAAACATAATAACGATCTGCGCCTTCACCATGCCATCCTGGTTGAACTTCTTTGGCATACATTGTCGAAACAATTGGTCCAGAAGTCAATAGACATAGGCTTACGGCTAAAATTTTACTGTGCTTTTCGATAAAATTCATCATATCACCTCTTCGTTACAACACCTGAAGTTTAACAAGATTTAAATTTTGTTGCAAATTTTCGCAAAAAAATTATTTACACTTTTTAGTAATTAATTTCTTAAATATTTCTTAATACACTTTATATAAAGTATCTAAATATAAATTATGGTAAATTATGTGATTTTGTAAAAAATTGTACATAATTTATAAAATGTATAACATTGTCTACAAATCGTGAACAAATCTATCCTGTTCTAAGATTATTCGTATCAATCCTAAAAGCCATAAAAGAATCACTATACCGACAAGAATTAAGCCGCCTATTGAAAGCCATTTTAAGCAATTTATTACCAAATATACACTTGCAGAATTCATACCTTTTACAAGCCAAATAGAACACCAAACGTATTTAAATCCATTTAAAATTATAATAATTCGATATTTTTGAGCCAAAATCAACAATCCTACAATCCCCATTATGTCTATCAGTTTTATACAACTAACAACACCAGCAATATTCAATGATGGATTTGAAATCACATAATATATGATACGTATCAAAACACTCGATTCATAGTTGGATAAGTGGGCCTGCAAATTGAACAAACTTTCATAATCAGTTATAAAAAATAATTTAGAAAATAATATTAACTGCCAAATATTCTGCCATAACCAGTATATGGTTATAAATACAATAAAAATAAAGATTCGCTTTTCAAACGAATCTACATAACGATCAATCAACTTTAAGATTTTCAAGCCAATCCTCTCCCTTAAGTTCTTCATGTGTACTTAGTCCTGGATAATCAAGTTGGCGTAGTACTTCATAAACGATAATGGCAGCACAATTGGACAAATTCAAACTTCTCGCATTTGCGACCATAGGCAAGCGCATGCAAGTATCTAAATGATGTTGAAGGATTTTTTTATCAACTCCCGTACTTTCTTTTCCAAGCACAAGATATACATCGCCTTCTTCTTTCGTAAAATCAAATTCACTTGGTGCTTTTTTACCATAACGAGTCATAAAATAATAGTGTTCACTTGGATTTTCAGCCACAAACGCATCCCAATCTTTATGAATGTGGATATCCGCATCCTTAATATAATCCATTCCTGAACGACGCAAATGCTTTTCATCCAAAGAAAAACCCAATGGTTCAATTAAATGTAAACGCGAACCCGTAGCCATACAAGTTCGAATGATATTTCCTGTATTCTGAGGAATCTCAGGTTCATACAATACTACATGCAACATATTATTTACTCCAATCCTTTAAAAATTTCTCAAGTGCTACTCCTCTATGAGATACACTATTTTTCTTTTCTTCACTCACATTGGCAAGTGTTGTCTTAAATTCAGGATAATAGAAGATTGGATCATATCCAAAACCATTTGTTCCAACCATTTCATCATGAATCAAACCTTCACACTCTCCACGATATACATATTCTTTTCCATTTTCATTAATATAGGCAATGACACACACATAGCGAGCCGTACGCGTTTTTCCCTTTACCTGATCTATAATATATTGATTCTTGATATCATAGCTTGTGTCTTCACCTAAAAAACGAGCTGAATACACACCTGGCTTCTTATCCATCGCATCTACTTCCAAACCAGAATCATCGCTGATTACAGGTTCATGAAGTTCATTAAATAAAGTACGAGCTTTAATTAGCGCATTCTCTTCAAATGTTGTACCATCTTCTACAATATCAATTTTATGATCCAGATCTTTTAAGCATTTAACTTGGCAATCCTTCAACATCGTCTGAAACTCTTCAACTTTATGAGCATTGCTCGTTGCTATCCAAATTGTTTTTTTCATTTTTTATCACCGATATATATTATAGAAAGAAAAAATGGGGTTTTCAACAAGAGTTGTGCTAAATTGAACCTCTCCGCATCGAAGTGACGACTGTTCTTAGATTGCATTAAAAAAACAAGTACAGTATCCATATGTGTATTGTGTGGTGTATATGTTCTAATCTTGCCAATCAGAAACGATATTGGCAACCAATGAAAACACAAGTTCTGTTGCGATGTCGATTTTCTCAGGTATTTTTAATCTAGATATTGGATTAAGAATTTTTATTGGAGGATAAACCATTAACCTTCTCAACATTCAATCCATCGGATATATTGCAGGTGCAATCACATAATCTTTTATATATGCCGACGCTAATATATGATAGAATAAATGGGTTGGAGGAATTTATGGAATACAAGAACGACAATAAATTTTATTTTGAAATTGAAAAAAGAATTCCTGGTCATTTAGGAAGAGCCGGAATTATACATACACCCCATGGAGACATCAAGACCCCTGCATTCATGTGTGTTGGAACACATGGTGAAGTTCGCTTTGTTTCTATGGAAGAATTAAAAAGTATTAATGCCCAAGCCATGTTGAGTAATGGATATCATTTACGAAACATTTCCCCAGAAATTGCTGAAAATGGAGGTTTATCCGCATGGTCAAAATGGAACGGTCCAACTTTAACGGATTCCGGTGGCTTTCAAGTGATGTCTTTAGGTTCTGGCTGCGGAAAAGTTGTCAGCATGAAACGTGAAGACAATATGAAGAATACCGAAGAAGAAAAACGTTTGGCCCACGTAACCGAAGATGGAGTACACTTTCACGATCCATTTACAGGGCAAGAAGATTTTATTGGTCCAGAAGAAAGTATGCAAATTCAATGTCGCATTGGAGCCGATATTCATATGGCTTATGATGAATTAACTTCTTTAGCCGATACATACGAATATAACGTTGAATCCTTGGCAAGAACTGAACGTTGGGCAAAGAGAAGTCTTGATGAACATAAGAAACATTGTGATGATTTAGGCTACCACCAATCTTTATATGGTGTCATTCAAGGTGGGCGTTGGGAAGATCTAAGAAGATCAACTTGTAAAAAGTACGCTCAAATGGATTTTGATGGTTATGGATTAGGTGGTGCTTTCCTTAAAGAAACGCTAGGTGATATCTTAACTTGGTGTAACGAAGAACTCCCTGAAAATAAACCAAGACACTTATTAGGATTGTCTCATCCAGATGATATCTTGATTGGTACAGAAAATGGTGCCGACACATTCGATTGTGTAGCTCCTACTAGAGAGGCAAGACATGGAAGATTGTATACAATGCATGGTCCTATCAATTTATCAAAATATAGAGATAGCGATGAAATCATTGATGAAGGTTGCGATTGTCCTACTTGTCTTTCTCATATCACACTTGGTGAATTAAGAAGACTATGGAAATCGCAAGACCGCACGGAATCCGCAAAGTATTTCGAACTTGCTTCTATACATAATCTTCGCTTTATCATCCGTTTAACTGAACAAGCTCGACAAGCTATTTTAGATGGAACATTTAAAGAATTCAAAGAATCTTTCTTAAATTCATACTACAAGAACAAGTAAATGCTTGTTCTTTTTTTGAAAAAAGAGAAATCAAACGATTCCTCTTAAATAAAATCTTGGCAAGATACCAATAAATCAATTTTCTTCCATTGTGTTTCCTCATCAATGCAGTTACCTTCTTCAACAGAGGCAAATCCACATTGTGGAGAAAGTGCAATATTATCACCGACTACAGCTTTAGCTTGTTCATAACGTGCCTTAATCGCATCATGCTCTTCTAATTCTTTACGCTTTGTAGAAATCAAGCCAGCTACAAATGTACGGCCAGTACCTTTTAAAACAGCCCATGGATCAAAGGTTCCACTACGAGCATCATCATATTCTACAAAATATCCATCGTATGGAATGCTCGCAACAGACTTGGCAATCGTATCATAGAATCCATGGAACAATGGATTTCCTTTGAAGTTTCCTTTACAGAAGTGTGTTGCGATCTGCATGTCTTCTGGACGATTTTCTAAAGCCTTAGTACTTACACGTACAAACCAATCTAACACTTGTGCTTTTGTATAACCCAATCCCTCTACTTTTGATACAAATGTATCATCAATCATATAGGTCCATGAAGTATCATCAATTTGAATATAGCGACATCCATGATTGTAGAAATCACGAATAGCTGCCTGATATGCCAATCCAATATCATCAATGACTGCTTCAATATCTGTTCCATAGTATGGCGTATCTTTGATACCTAACTGTAAAAAATGATCAATCAAAATCATGTTTGGTCCAGAAATACACTTCTTAGCTTCTACACCATATTTACTTGCCTCATTCTTCAAGAAATCCCATGCGTACATTTCTTTATGTGCTTTATTTGGATCATAAGAAATCTTACCTTCAATCATACCTAATTCAATATGATTGTTTCTTCCATTAATAAATTTATCCAAATGTTTTGTCGTAAAACCACCAAATTCTTTTAACCAATCTAAATGCCACCAGCGACGACGGAATTCTCCATCTGTCACAAACTTCAATCCATGTTGTACTTCCTTCGCAACTAATTTTGCGATTTGTTCATCCTCTACATCACGCAATTGTTCATATGTGATTTCATTATTATTAAATTTAGCACGGGCCTCTTTAATTTCCTGTGGTCTTAAAAAAGATCCTACAATATCATATTTAATATTCAACATAAGTAATTTTCCTCCAACGTCATCATTTTATCATTTCTAGTTAATTATTGATAATATTTAATAATATACGCCCGTTATAACTTTTATCTATAATAAAAAAGAAAAGAATGTGATAAAATAATTTCTATGAACACAAAATCATATATACTCAACCAATTTCAAACATACCCACAACTAGAACTACAGGATTTAATGAAATTTTTATACCAAAGCAGTTTTGGTTGTGAACACTTACTTTCAAATCCTGATACAGTTAAAAAACAGATCCAACAAGAACTCGACACAAAACTAGATACATGTAATTCCATTGAATATCTAGATGGAAATTATGTTCGTCTTCATTTAAATTATGGATTGAGCGTAAATACACTGAGTACTTTATTTATTTTATCAAGTCAACAAGAAAAAAACGGCAAGGAACAGCTCGAAGAAAAGCTTCAAATCCTTATCGATATGATTTCCAATCAAGAACTTCCATTTTCTTTAAACAACGCTAAGCTAACTCTTTTAAAATGGAAAGAAGATGGATATCCTGCCATTCATCATTCCAATACATTCAATCAATTGTACCATCCATCTTATCGCTTAATACATAAAAAGTACGTTCCTTTCTTAAAACTATTTAAGCATATCGACAACAAGCATCCTTCTATTATTTCAATCGACGGACGTTGTGCTTCGGGTAAGACTACACTTTCAAATCTTTTAAAACAAATATATGACTGTAACGTATTTAAAATGGATGACTTTTTCTTACAACCCCATCAAAGGACAAAGGAAAGGCTTGAAAGTCCTGGAGAAAATGTAGACCATGAGCGCTTTGAACAAGAGGTCTTGATTCCACTATCAAAACATGAAGATATAAAGCTGCATAAATTCAATTGTTCAACTTTGTCAATACAATCTGCTCACTTAATTCCATATAAATCATTTAATGTCATTGAAGGTTCTTATTCGATGCACTCAGATCTTCAAAAATATTATTCGTATTCTGTTTTCTTAACCGTGAGTAAAGAAGAACAACTTTCAAGACTTGAAAAAAGGAACCCAAATATGTTGAACAATTTTATTCAACGATGGATTCCTTTAGAAGAACTTTATTTTAAAACTTTTTCAATCCAAGACATATGTGACATAAAAATAGATACATCAAAGGCCTAAATCATCAGGCCTTATTTACATTATTCAACTTGTTCATCTTCCATACTAACAATACGACCTTCTCTTTGTCCAAGATCATATTTTTCACGGTACTCAGCCAATGTTGTTTTATAATCGTCACCTTCAATCGCATATACTCTGGAATCGTGAATATGAATATCTGTATCTTTTTCACGAATCTTAATCAAAGCCACCATACTACTTGCACAGTGTGTGGCAATACGGTTTAAACTATTTAATAAATCATTGAATACTGTACCTTCTTCAAGACCACAGTTTCCTTGTGATAAACGTTCAACGTGACGCAATTTCATTTCATCACAAAGTCCACGAATGACAATTCCTAATGGAGATACGCGTCGAGCCAAAGCTAAATCATCTTCTAAATAAGCATGATATGTCATATTCATTGATTCACGAACGGCCTCCACAACAAGGTTTAACTCATCCATAGCGACATTTGACATTTCCATACGATTTTCATTGATACTCTTTGACATCTCGGCAATATATGCAGCGTGATCCCCAATTCTTTCAAAGTCACTAATTGTATGAAGATATAAAGAAGCTTGTCGAGTTTGCTCTGTATTTAATGCTTGTTTTGTCAGCTGCATTAAATAAGAGCCTAAACGTGCTTCATATTTATCAATCAAATTTTCTTTACGATGTACTTTATCATATTTTTCTGGTTTAAACTCATTTATCAAGTTCATTGAACGATTCACGTTATTACGCACCTTTTTAGCCATACCATTCATGACACGATGACATTGTGCAATCGCCAAAGCAGGATACGGAATCAAACGTTCTTCTAGTAAATCAAAGTCAGCTTGTTCTTCTAGATCTTCTGGACTGTCTTTGACAATACGCATCAATAATTTTTCAATTTGAGGAATAAACCAGAATAAAACTAATACATTTCCACAACGAATAGCTGTATTCATTAATGCGATATTTACTGGAGACATAACTTCATTCACAAAGCTATACTGCATAAATATATTTGAACCATAGAATAGAATTGACCAGATAATCATACCAAATAAGTCGTTGATCAAATATTCTAATGCGGTACGTTTACCATTTTTATTTGCGCTTAAGGCAGAAATCAACACAGGACATGCAGCACCAATACCAATTCCTAAGTTAATTGGAAAGGCTGTCGCAAATGTCAATGAGCCTGTCATAGATAGTGCTTGTAAGATACCAACCGCTGCACTAGCACTTTGTAAAACAGCAGTAAACAAAATACCTACTAGAATACCCATTACTGGATTTGAGAACATTGTAAGCATACTAATGAATGTTTCGTTTGTTCTTAAAGGCGAAACGGCTCCGCTCATTTGTTGCATACCTGTCATTAAAATCGCAAAACCAAGCATGATATTTCCAACATTTTTATGTGTAGTACGTTTTCCAAATGTCTTTAAACAAATACCAATAAACGCAAACAACGTTGTGATCGTAACTGTTGAAAATAAGCTTGCGATCCCACTAGAACCACCTACATAAGATAAACACAATATCCAACCGGTAATACTTGTACCAATATTAGCACCCATGATAATACCGATAGCTTGTCTTAGTTTCATCATACCTGAGTTAACAAAACCAATGACCATTACTGTCGTAGCACTACTAGACTGAATAACAGAAGTAACACCTGCACCTAAGGCAACACCTTTTAAGCTTGTGTTTGTCATCTTGTACAAGAATGCTTCTAACTTGTTACCGGCTACGCTTTTTAGCCCATCGCCCATTAATGACATACCGAACAAAAATAACGCAATGCCTCCTAATAGGGATAAGACCATTGTAACTATTCCCATCTTGAACTCCTTTATAAAATGAATATTTAATTTTCAATTTTTACGCAAATTGCAACGTCTTTATTATGCAATAAAAACAATGTCAAAACAATATTAAATTTGTGTTAATTTTGTGTAAAATGTAGTTTTTTTTCTGAAAACGCTAAAAAAAAAGATGACTTTAGAAGCCTAAAATCATCTTTGCGATCATCTCAAAAAATTGAATCATATTTGAACGTAACATACCCAACGGATAATCTAATAAACCTGAAAAAATCAGTGAGATAAATAATAGATTCATCCATGGTGCACCATCAATAAATTTATAGTATTTATCATCGGGTAAAAACGAAAACAATACTTTTGAGCCATCTAATGGTGGTACTGGAATCAAGTTAAAAATGCCAAATCCAGTTGAAATCAATCCTGTATATGTCAATGTATTCGATATCAAATATCCTACACTAGACATCATAAAATATGGAGCAAATTTATAGAGTGCATAAAATAAGAATACACAAATAAAACTTAATAGAAAGTTTGCGATTGGACCCGCAAAACTTGTCCATATGATTCCTGTCTTCGCATCTTTGTAGTAACGTGCATCCACGGGTACTGGTTTTGCCCAGCCAAATCCACATACTAATAGACAGACAAGTCCAATCCAGTCAACGTGTTTAAAAGGATTTAAGCTCAATCTACCTTCCATCTTAGCCGTAGGATCTCCCATCCAATAGGACACAAGTCCATGTGCCATTTCATGAATCGACATGGAAAGAACAACGGCAATGACAAGATAAATAATATTTGATAAATTAAACATTAAATCTAAAGTGCATTACATCGCCATCTTGAACGACATAATCCTTTCCTTCTAGGCGTAAGCGTCCTGCTTCTTTAATAGCTAATTCGCTACCCAATTCATCGATATCTTCAAAACGATATACTTCAGCACGAATAAATCCCTTCTTGAAATCTGTGTGGATAACACCTGCACAATCCGGTGCTTTCATGCCTTTTTTAAATGTCCATGCACGACATTCATCTTCTCCAGCCGTTAAGAATGTACATAGATCCAATACGGCATAAGCCTTTTGAATCAATTGATCCAAACCAGATGTTTCAACACCTAATTCTTCTAAGAAAGCATCTTTTTCTTCTTTATCTAAACCAGACAATTCTTCTTCCATTTGCGCACATAAGGCAACAACCTGGTTATTCTGGCTTTGTGCATATTCTTTTACTTGATTATAGTAAGCACATGAATCTGGATCCATGATACCTTCATCATCTAAGTTGGCAACATAGATCATAGGTTTAGCTGTCAATAAGTTATAGCCTTTCATCAAGATTTGTTCATCTTCATTCAATTCTAATGAACGGGCTGGTTTTCCTTCTTCTAAGATTGGTTGTAAACGATCTAATAAAGCCAATTCATCCAATGATTCTTTATCCTTGTTTGTCTTAGCCTTACGTTCGATCTTACTTCTACGATTTTCAATTGTCTGAAGATCCGCTAAAGTTAATTCTAGATTAATAATTTCAATATCACGAATTGGATCTACACTATTTTCAACGTGTGTTATATCTGGATTATCAAAACAACGAACTACGTGACAAATCGCATCTGTTAAACGAATGTTTGATAAGAATTGGTTACCAAGTCCTTCACCTTGACTTGCTCCCTTAACTAATCCCGCAATATCTGTAAATTCAAATGTTGTATAGATTGTTTTTTTTGGATTGAAGATTTCAACTAAGCGATCAATACGATAGTCTGGTACTTCTACAACGCCTACATTGGGCTGAATTGTCGCAAATGGATAGTTTGCGGCTTCTACCTGTGATTTCGTGATAGCGTTAAATAAAGTTGACTTTCCTACGTTTGGAAGACCAACGATTCCTGCAGTTAATGGCATAAATTCAATACATCCTCTCTATTCTTCTTCATGTCGAATTACTTTTTTTAATTTCTTTTCAAATTTTTGTCTAGGCATTAAAACACTGGCTCCACAACCTAAACATTTAATGCGAATATCAGCACCCATACGAATAATTTTCCATTCATTGGACTTATGACAAGGATGCTCTTTTTTCATTTCTACAATATCATTTAATCCATATTCCATAATTATTCTCCTTGCACATGCATATGATATGCATCCAGCGTATTCGATAATAACATACAAACCGTCATTGGACCAACACCTTTTGGCACTGGACTTACATAACTTGCCTTTTTCGCAACCGATTCAAAGTCACAATCCCCTACAAGTTTTCCATTGACACGATTGATACCTACATCAATAACGACAGCTCCTTCTTTTACCCAATTTTCATTGACCATTTGAGCAACACCCATCGCAACAATTAAAATGTCGGCTTGTGAAGCAATCTTTTCAATATCCCGTGTCTTTGAATGAACGATTGTCACTGTCGCATTCCGATTTTGAAGCAACAGCGCAATTGGTTTGCCTACAAGGTTACTTCTTCCACAGACCACAGCACGTTTACCAGATAAATCTTTACATCCAATGGAATCTAACATAGCCATAACACCTTGTGGCGTACAAGGAATAAATCCTGGACGATTCGTAAGTAAACAACCAGCATTCATGGGGTGTAAGCCATCTACATCTTTTTGTGGATCAATCAATTCTAAGGCTGCTGTTTCATCCAAATGCGAAGGTAAAGGCATTTGCACTAAAATACCATCGACTTCAGAATCTAGGTTCAAACTCATAATCACATCATTTAATTCTTTTTGCGATACATTTTCGTCTAGACGAATTGTTCTTTGAAGCATCCCAATAGAAGAACAAGCCTTTTCTTTACCACGAACATAAGACATACTTGCGGGATTATTTCCAACAAGTACAACACTTAATAATGGTAGCCTTGCCCCTTCTGCACGGATATCATCAATTTTTTGTTTCATATCCGCCTTGATTCGATCCGCAAGTGTATTTCCAAATATAATTTCCATTAAAATAACTCCTTTGAATCCAATACAATTGTTACTGGACCATCATTCAATAATTCAATCTTCATATCAGCACCAAAAATACCTGTTTCAACGTGCATACCTTGTTCTTGTAGTTTCTGATTGAATTGATCATACAATGTTGTAGCTAAATCTGGCTTACCTGCATTTGTAAAACTTGGGCGATTCCCCTTTTTACAATCCGCATATAAGGTAAATTGAGAAATAGAAAGAATACTTCCTTCTACGTCTTGAATGGATTTATTCATCTTCCCGTTTTCATCTTCAAAAATTCGCAAGAATAAAATCTTATGAATCATTTTATCAATAATTTCATTTGTATCTTCATTATTGAATCCTACAAAAATACAATATCCATAATCAATTTGACCTGTTATTTGACCATCTATAGTACATTTTGCGTTCTTTGCCCTTTGAATTACTACTCTCATCCTTTTTTCTCCAATATACAAACACTAAAGCTTACAATGCCCTCTTCATTTCCTACAAAGCCAAGTTTTTCTCCACGCGTAGCCTTAATTGAAACATCTTCTATATCACAATGCAATACATTTGAAATATTCGTTCGCATAGAAATAATGTGTGGTACCATTTTAGGTCTTTCGGCCAAAATAGTCGCATCTACATTACCAATCTGATATCCCATTTCATCCATCATATCATAGATATGTCCTAATAAAACAAGACTGTTCGCATCTTTATATTTAGGATCTGTATCCGGAAAATGTTTTCCTAAATCACCTAGTGCAAGAGCTCCTAAAATACTTTCGCCAATCGCATGTGTTAAAACATCGGCATCCGAATGTCCTAAAAGTCCTTTAGAATGTTCAATTTCAACACCGCCCAAAATAAGTTTACGACCCTCTACAAGCTGATGAATATCTACCGCCTGTCCAATACGTATATTATGCATAAACCACCTTAGACGTTCTTTCAGCGCGATTTTTAAGCTCTTCGTTTCTATAGCCTAAAATACAATGTCCAATACCTTCATAAGATTCTGGTATTCCCCATTTGTCTTTTAATTCTTTACCATATTCAGTTTCAAACACTTCTTTAGCACGGTGGATCCAACATGAATCAACACCTAAGGCATTTGCAGCATTCATTAAATTCCCCATAGCCAAAGCTCCATCGTATAAATATGTAGGTGCATGAGTATCCGCGAAGACAATAATCAAACTTTTTGCGCCATAAAACGGGTCTGCCGATGAATTCATAACCTCTGCATTCTTTTTAGATAATTCTTTTACTAATTCTTCATCCTCAACAGCGACAAAGGCAAAGATTTGACGATTCATGCCACTAGGTGCACATTGCCCGGCATAAATAATTTTTTCAACCAAATCATGACTCACCTTTTTGTTATTATATTTTCTTACACTTCTTCTCTCTACAAGATTTTTATATGCTTCATTCATAATATTTTGCCTCCAAAACCACCTCATATTATACAATACAAAATCTTATTATACAAAAAAAGCCTGGCTAAAAGCCAAGCTAAAAGTTTAAAATTATCTAACAACACGAATAAATTGTGGAGATGCTGCTGTGCTTAAATATGCACTAGCAATTACAGTCTTACCTTCGTAGTTTCCATGAACAGCTTGTCCATTTCCAATATAGATAGCGATGTGGTCAACACCACGTCCACCATTGTTATAGTACAATAAGTCACCTACTTGAGGATCGTTAGTGTAGTATCCATATTGACCTGCGTATTGATCTGGCCATAATTGATAAGCATCGCTTACACCGGCATTTGCCAAAGCTTGTTGTACAACTTGTGTACACCATAATCCATCAGTTACACCTACTAATTTTTGTGCTTCAGCAGCAATTCTTTGCCCTAAAGTACTAGTTGCTGGTGTTTCTGCAGGAGCTTGTACTTCTGGTGCTGGAGTTGTCTGTTCTGGAGCAGGTGTTACATTTTGCTCTGGAGCTGGAGTCTCAGTCTGTTCTGGAGCAGGTGCTACATTTTGCTCTGGAGCTGGAGTCTCAGTCTGTTCTGGAGCAGGTGCTACATTTTGCTCTGGAGCTGGAGTCTCAGTTTGTTCTGGTGCAGGTGTTACATTTTGCTCAGGAGCTGGAGTCTCAGTTTGTTCTGGAGCAGGTGTTACATTTTGCTCTGGAGCTGGAGTCTCAGTCTGTTCTGGAGCAGGTGTTACATTTTGCTCAGGAGCTGGAGTCTCAGTCTGTTCAGGAGCAGGTGTTTCTGCTGGAGTTTCAGTTGTAGTTACCGGAGTTTCAACTACTTCTGCGGCTTTTTGTTCTGTTTCTTCTTTTACAGCTTCTTGACTAGCTGTTGCCACTGTTTCTTTCACTTCCCCTGTAATGTTACTTGAAACGCTAGCTGTTGTTGCTTCTTCAGTCTTTGAAGAATTTACTGTTCCATCTTCTGAAAAATAGTAAGATTTTCCTTCGATTTCTTGCCATCCTTTTGCTACAGTTTTATCTTCATTGACATAGCGGTCACCATGCCATCCTGGTTCTTCCTTAGCTGCAACTACTGTTGCCACAACAGGGAAAGCAGATGCTACACATAAAATCGCTGCAACTTTTTTACCATTATTTTCTACAAAGTTCATTTTATTCTACCCCCTATTTAAAATAGTTCATGACTAGTTTACCACGAAACCACCTCACAAACAACCCTAAATTATTTTTTTGGTTAGCATCTGTCAAAAGAAAAGGCCTCGTTTGAGGCCTAAATTATCATTAATTATTTTGTTTTTTCAATGATTTCTGTGAAGCTATCTTCTTTCAAACTAGCACCACCAATTAATGCACCATCAATATCTGGTTGAGCCATATATTCAACGATGTTGTTAGGTTTAACACTTCCACCATATTGGATACGTACTTTTTCAGCAGCTTCTTCACCATACATAACCTTAACTTGGTCACGTACGATTTTACAGCAGTTTTCAGCAATTTCAACTGAAGCAGATTTTCCAGTTCCGATAGCCCAGATTGGTTCGTAAGCAATTACCATTTCACCAACACATTTTGGACATAAGTCAGCTAAAGAACCAGCTAATTCTTCACGAATTACTTTTTCTGAGTTTCCAGCATCGTAATCAGCTTCTGTTTCACCAACACATAAGATTGGAGTGATTCCAGCTTTAATTAAACGTTTTGCTTTTTTGTTTACTGTTTCATCAGTATCACCGAACATTTCACGACGTTCTGAGTGACCGATAATGCAGTATTTAACTCCCATTTCTTCTAACATAGGAACACTAACTTCACCAGTGAAAGCTCCACTATCTTCAAAGTGGCAGTTTTCAGCAGCTACAACTAAGTTTTTAGCGTGATCCAATGCAGTTCTTAAATCAGTAAATGGACATCCAATTCCATAAGTAGCATTTTCGCTAGCAGCAACACCATCAACAGCTTCGAAGAAAGCTTTTGTTTCAGCGTTGTTTTTGTTCATTTTCCAGTTTCCAACGATAATAGGTTTTCTCATCTTAAGTACATCTCCTTATTACTTTTCGCTGATAATAGCGATACCAGGTAATGTTTTACCTTCCATATATTCCAAACTAGCTCCACCACCAGTTGAAACGTGAGAGAATTTGTCTGCATATCCTAATTGTTTTGCAGCAGCAGCAGAGTCTCCACCACCGATTACTGTAATAGCTTCTGGTAATTCAGAGATAGCTTTACATACTTCTTCAGTACCTTTAGCGAATTTAGGCATTTCGAATACACCCATAGGTCCATTCCATACTACAGTTTTAGCACCAGCTAAAGTTTCTTTGAACAATTCAACAGATTTAGGACCAATATCTAATCCCATCCATCCATCAGGAATTTGTCCAGCATCAGCAACACTAGTGTTAGCTTCTTCACTGAATGCATCAGCGATTACATTATCTACAGGAAGAACTAATTTGTCTCCAGCTTTTTCTAAATATTCTTTTGCCAAATCCAATTTGTCATCTTCAACTAATGAAGTACCGATTGAACCACCAACAGCTTTAGAGAATGTATAAGCCATTCCACCACCGATGATAACTTTGTCAGCTTTTTTCAATAAGTTGTCAACAACATCGATCTTACTAGATACTTTAGATCCACCAATGATAGCTACAAATGGGTGAGCTGGTTCATCAACAGCTTTTCCTAACATTGTAACTTCTTTTTCAACTAAGAATCCTAATCCGTTTTCTTTAATGTTTGTAGGGATACCTACAGTAGAAGCGTGAGCACGGTGAACAGATCCGAATGCATCTTCAACGAATACTTCACCTAAACTAGCCCAATATGCACCTAATTCAGGATCGTTTTTACTTTCGCCTTTTTCATAACGAGTATTTTGCATTAATACGATTTCACCATCAGCTAATGCATTTACAGCGTTTTCTAATTCTTCACCACGAGTTACTGGGCAGAAAGTTACTTTTACATCTGGTAACAATTCTTGTAAACGCACGGCTACGCATTCCAAGTTGTTTTTAGCTTTGTCTTCTTCAGTCTTAACTTTTCCTAAGTGAGACATCAAAATAACTCTAGCTTTGTTTTCTACTAAATATTTAATTGTAGGTAAAGCCATTACGATACGGTTATCATCAGTGATAACACCATCTTTTCTTGGCACGTTAAAATCACAACGTACGATGACCTTTTTTCCAGCTACATCAAGGTCTTTAACAGTTCTCTTTGTCATGTATATTCCTCCTACTGTCATTTTTGCACATCCATTATACCACTACATAAATTGATTGACTAGTTTTTCACAAGTAAAATATTTCACAAAAAGCGCTTACATCACTTACTTGTGGTAATTACGACCATTATTGATCATAAAACCACGATAAATCTGTTCCAACATCAAGACACGGGTCATTAAATGCGTAAAAGTTAGATCCGATAATTTCCAACGATAATTCGCTCTAGAAACTAATTTTTCACTTGGTCCAAGACTTCCCGCAATCACAAAGACAATATTTGAATACTTCATTTGCCACATATCCAAATTTTTCGCAAACGACTCAGAATCAATCATCTTTCCATGAAGATCAAGCAATACCACAAAATCTTGATCTGATAATTTTTCTAGAACACGATTTCCCTCTTTTTCTTTCACCAATAAGACTTCAGCTTCTCTAGAAACATGTTCATTTGCTTCATCCTTGACTTCGATTTCGCTAAACTTACAAAATGCCGACAAACGCTTCATATATTCTTTCTCTAAAGACTGTAAAGCCTTATCTTTATTCTTACCAATCGCAATTAATTTAATCACAATACCCCTCCATCATTATTCTCTTGAATATCTTTCACAAAATAATCATACCGATCCAAAAATAATTTCATTGTTTGATAGCTAGACGTAGATTTATAATCTACTTCTTCTACCTTATCTTCATCAAATGATAAGATTTGTGCATTGGGAAAACCCAATAATATAGGTGAATGTGTCGCAATGATAAATTGACAATTTTGTTTCACACATTCCTCAATCAAGTATAATAATGCCAATTGATTCTGACAAGATAAAGCCGCTTCCTGTTCATCCAAAAAGTAAAGTCCATTTTTATTCGTTTGTTTCATCAATACAGAAAAGAAACTTTGACCATGCGATTGATCATGATATCTTTCAGACAAAACACCACTATACTCCATTTCTTTTGTCGCGACATTATAGAAGCTTTCTGCACGCAAGAAATACATCCAATCCGGTTTTCTAGAACGCCACAAACGCATATGTTCATGCAATCTAGAATACGAATCATACGTAGAAAAATTATAGTTTCTTGTTCCACCTTCTGGATTCAATCCATTTTTAATTGCAAGAGCCTCTAATAAAGTGGATTTACCACTTCCGTTTTCTCCACAAAAGAAAGTGACCGGCTTATTAAACATGAATTGATCAATACTTCGAATACTTTTAATATCGGCCACATAATCATCAATTTCATCCCACAAGATGTCAAATCCATTTATAAACATATATATCACCTAAGAAAAATAGTACTCTATTCGAGTACTAAATTCCATGATGATTTACATAATAAATATAGATACATAATCCAATCAAGATAAATCCCAATATCCAATTAAGCATTTCTTTTTACAATTCCATAATAGACTTTTGAAGTTAATACATAAATCACAATGTAGACTAGGGCAAAAGCCACAAAACACATAGATGTTGTTCGAACATAAAGCCATGAATCGCTCACAAACAACAAATGAAGTAACTTTTCAATCATTGGATACGCAAAACAAACATGAAGTCCTGCAACAAGTAATGGCATAAAGAATACCGTCAGTACTTGCGAATGAATAGCCTTCTTTACATCACTTTGTTCTAGACCTACTTTTTGCATAATTTCAAAACGATCCTTATCTTCATAGCCTTCAGTAATCTGTTTGTAGTACATAATCAGAATGGTTGCCATGATAAATAAGAAGCTTAAGAAGATTCCAATAAATAAGATGCCTGCATATAATTCAATCAAAACTTGTTTCTGATCCGATTTATTTGTCCAAATAAAATTATTTATATTTCCATTTTGAGTTAATTTTTCAATAACCCTACGATCATTCGCATCACAATCAAATGAATAACTAGCATATATTGTACTCGCGTCGTCGCCATACACATTTGTCTGATCTTCTTGCATCGTTTCTAAAGTCTTTTCTGAATCCACAATAATATAATAATGCTCTGTCACATTGGGATTTCTTTCATCCATCTTCAAGTGGTCCAATTGTTTCTTCACAACATATTCTTTTCCAAATAAAGATAAAGTTTTCTCTTTAGCCTTTTCTACATTGGAATACACATAGATTTCATTTGGCTTTAAAGAACCCTTAATATTTTCATAATCTTGAATATCTTTTAATGGAAGACAATAAAATTCTTGAATTTCATTTACGGCATTAATTCCCTCATCACGATAATCTGTAATCAAAGTGCCATTCTTTAAATATCCTGCATAACCCAACTCTTTATACGCAAGAAGATTCTTTGGAACAATGCCCATACGAATCAATTCTTCACTCATTTCATCAAAATCAATATTGGCAGCTTCCCCATATCCTGTTCCAATAAAATCTCTTGGATATTGTGAATCCACAACACGATCAATACTTGACCACATGCTAAGGGTTGACGACAACATGACTAAAACCATTGTTGAAAGAATACAAATATTCGCAAGTCCTACGGCATTTTGTTTCATACGATACATCATGCCAGAAATACTAATAAAGTGATTCGTCTTATAATAGTAATTCTTGTTTTTCTTCATTAATTTTAAGAAAGTGACCGAAATCGATGTAAATAATAAATACGTTCCAATAATGACAAGTACTACAGCCACAAAAAAGACGTAGAGTGCGCTTAAAGGATTTTTAGTAGTAATTGATAAATAGTATCCAATACCTAGACAAAGAATACCAATAATGGAAAGAAACCATTTGGCCTTAGGCTCTTTTTCACCCATATGATCGGAATGAAGCAATTCAATCGGACTTGAAATATGAATACGAATCATAGAATAGAAATAGATCAATACATAAATCAATCCAATCACAAGAACACATTGTCTCATACCTATAAAAGAAAAGTAGAAGCCGAGTATAATATCTGCACCAATCATTTTTGCGATAACCAAAAACATCGCTTTATCCAGTAAAACACCTAATCCAATTCCTAAAATTAATGAAACAAGTAGAGTTATTAATGTTTCATAAAACAAAACTCGAGCTAAGTGTTTCTTTTCCATTCCCAATATAGAGAATAATGCGAATTCTTTTTGTCTTCTTTTAATCAAGAAACTATGTGTATAGAACAAGAAAATAAACGCAAAGATTTCAATAATCACAGTGCCAAAACCTAATAACTGATTTATAGATGACCCTCCTACAATTTCATTTAAATGTGGATTATTTGCCAAAGAAACAACCATATACAACATCATTGTCGTTAAGACACTCGTTAATATATAAGGAATGATGGTACGCGCATTCTTCTTCAAATTATCTACAGCTAAATTTAAATAGAAAGCTCTACTCATGATGCACACCACCTGTAGCTAATAATGTCAACGTATCACTAATACATTGGTACATCTGATCTAAATTCTTGTTTCCCTTATAAATTTCATGGAAAATTTTTCCATCCTTAATAAACAGAACGCGAGAAGCGTGACTTGCTGCCTTTGTCGAATGAGTAACCATTACGATTGTTTGTTGATTCGCATTGATTGTTCCAAATAAATGTAAAAGTTCCTCTGTACTCTTTGAATCCAAAGCTCCCGTTGGCTCATCGGCCAAAATTAGATCTGGATTTGTGATGATAGCACGAGCTACAGCTACACGCTGCTTTTGTCCACCACTAATTTCATATGGAAACTTATCTAAAATACCCTCAATCCCTAATTGTTTTGCGATAGGATCCAATCTTTTTTTCATTTCTGGATATTTTTTCTTACTTAAAACCAAAGGCAAGAAAATATTATCGCGATTATTAAAATTATCTAATAAGTTAAAATCTTGGAATACAAAGCCCAAGTGTTCTCTTCGAAAGTTCGCAATTTCCTTTTCTGAAATATGCGTAATATCCTTACCATGTAATAAGACTTGTCCACTTGTTGGTTTATCTAAAGCTGCCAAGATATTTAATAGTGTTGTCTTACCAGATCCAGACTCACCCATAATAGCGACATATTCGCCTTTATTCACACTAAAGTTTACGTTGGCCAATGCCTGTACTTGATTCTGTGTAAATCTTGTTGTATATACTTTTTTTAAATTTTTTACTTCCAATAATGCCATATTCATTACCTCCATGTACACCAAAATTCTACAAAGAATTCAAGAATGCAGCCATCGATTCAGCTAACACTATTCTTACAAGATTGTAAGATTACTCAATTCTTCCTTCAAAATGCGTAAGGTCTAATATCACTCGAGTGCCCTTACCTACATTAGATTCAATCGTTATTTTATGATTCAGCATATCTAAAATATTTTTACATAAATATAGACCTAAACCACTTGCCGTTTTATCACTACGTCCATTCATACCTGTATATCCTTTTTCAAACACACGACTTAGATCACTTGCACTAATACCAATACCCGTATCTTCAATAACTAAAACATGTTTAGACTTCATATATATAGATATCAAACCATTTTCATTGGTATATTTAAGACTATTCGAAAGAATTTGTTCCAACACAAACACAAGCCACTTTTCATCACTCAAAATAACATCCCCGGTTTCTTTAAAACTCAACTGAATGTGTTTACGAATAAATTCTGTAGAAAAGCGACGAATCGATTGTCGAATCAAATCATCCAACTCCAATTCTTTAAATAAGAAATCAGTATGCGTACTATGTAAGCGTAAATAGGCTAAAACCATATCTGTATATTGATCCATACGTAAGAGTTGTAACTTAATTTCACTACGACTCAATTCCTCATCTTCAAGTAGTAATTTCATAGCGGCAATGGGAAGCTTAGCCTGATGTACCCACATCGTAAAATAATCTTCTAGATCATGCATTTTGTTTTCTGAAGAAATAACATACTCATCATGATTGTCTTTCATAGCCACTAAGATTTTATGATAATCTTCTCCCATCAATGAAAAATCTTGAAGATCACAAGACAAAGAAACATTACTATTGGATTGAAGTGTTACTAAGGTTTGGTGTTTCTTATAATATTTGTAGTAATCCCAAAAGAAACAAACCACCAACAATACACATAAAATCATAAAGGCATATGTAAAAGCTTCAAGTTCTAAATTATAGAGTTTAAATACAACATAACATGTAAAAAGACTAAAAGTATATATAACTATAAACAAACGTCGATCTTTTAAATAATGACTAAACAACTTCATATCTTATATCCCAATCCTTTTTTTGTTTGAATAAAATCCACAATGCCAATACTCTCTAACTTTTTACGCAAACGATTCACATTCACACTTAGTGCATTTTCATCCACATAAAAGTCCGTCTTCCACAAATATTCCATTAAACTATCTCGAGATACAATCGTCCCCTTCTTTTCCATAAGTAAACGTAGGATCTTAGCCTCATTCTTACTCAGTTCAATTTGAGAAGATTGAAAACATACCGTATTATCATCTAAATTAAAGCGTACACCTTGATATTCAAGGATATTATGATTAGATACAAAGTCATAACTACGTCTTAATATTGCCGTAATTTTAGCAGCTAGAACATTTAAATCAAACGGTTTACATACAAAATCATCCGCACCCTTAGAGATAGCCATCACAATACTCATATTGTCTGTAGCACTTGAAATAAAGATAATTGGAACTTTGGATCCTTCACGAATCTTTTCCGTCCACAAATATCCATTCAAATAAGGCAGTGTTATATCCATTAATACTAAGTCTGGATTGAAAGATTGAAATACATCCATCACATTATAAAAATCAACAACTCGATTAACATCATAGTTCCAAGATTTAAGAAACGATTCTAACTTTTTTGAGATGAGTTCATCATCTTCTACAATCATTATTTTATACATAGTCTCACCCACTTTATTATACTGCATAAACTAATAAATCTTTCTAACAATGCTGTAAGATAAAACAAAGAGGAAGCGATAGTATGATCTATCTTCAAATGTGAATTCTCATTCTAGAAATCGGATTATGTTATTTAATTAACAACGTATTAAAGGATACATTAAACAAAAAATACGATACGCCATTTGTATCGCATTACTATTAAATTGTTGAAATATGCGTACATATAAAGCTATGTGAGCTATACATAATTTGTATTATTAATCGTATTCAAGAAAAGAAAACCAATATTCTGCATAATAGTATCAGCTACCATATCCACATCCATCGTTACTTTTGGCTCTGTGAATATGTATACCATCCATAAAACCACCTACAACATCACAACCACAAAAGAAATCACAAACACCAAATTTCTATCTACTTGGCAAAGACTTCGTAGATGAATACACATACAAATATGATATGGAAATCCTATTTAAGAAACTCAGAAGACTTACTAAAGTAGCCCCCCTATTTATTTTGTATATGGCAATCATAAAAGCAAGACAAAATTCACAAGAAATAAACTCAATCACAAAATCACTAAAAACAATATTATCATTCTAAATGATCAAGAAGTACATTTAAACAACATAACTCTAATCGGCAGAAAAGACTACACAAACAAAAATCATTAGCTCAGGCCTTGTTGGTTGGGGTTTTACAATGAGAACAGAGGGTATATGTGAGTATGCGGTAGTCAATGTCACACAAGAGAAATAAACGATATTCTAGCAAAAATCTTTATGGTAACAAAACTCTTTCCATATTGCATGACACCTTCAGTTGGTTCTGTTCTAGCAAAAATTCATATGGTAACAAAACAATCTTCATGACTTTAACTTTCTCTCCTTTGTTCTGTTCTAGCAAAAATTCATATGGTAACAAAACTTCGTCCACTGTTTGACCGGATTCGTTTTTGTTCTGTTCTAGCAAAAATTCATATGGTAACAAAACAATAAGCAATCGTGTACTTCGGCATCTGAAGTTCTGTTCTAGCAAAAATTCATATGGTAACAAAACGTTCAAAATATCAATCAATGTTTTGTCTTGGTTCTGTTCTAGCAAAAATTCATATGGTAACAAAACGTGCAGATGATGTATCCGTTCCTGCTATCAGTTCTGTTCTAGCAAAAATTCATATGGTAACAAAACTCAAGTAACGGAGCTATTCAAAGAAATCAAGTTCTGTTCTAGCAAAAATTCATATGGTAACAAAACTAGACAAGACAGACTTTGCAAAGAGGTTATGTTCTGTTCTAGCAAAAATTCATATGGTAACAAAACTCAAGTTACTGAGCTATTCAAAGAAATTAAGTTCTGTTCTAGCAAAAATTCATATGGTAACAAAACTGATTTAGGCACTCAAACCATGAAATCAATGTTCTGTTCTAGCAAAAATTCATATGGTAACAAAACTGCCATTAAATAATTGTTTACCGTGCTTGTGTTCTGTTCTAGCAAAAATTCATATGGTAACAAAACATCCTTTCAATTTGTTTTTTGGCTTGTGTAGTTCTGTTCTAGCAAAAATTCATATGGTAACAAAACGCGCAGATTCGGGATATACCACAAACGCCCGTTCTGTTCTAGCAAAAATTCATATGGTAACAAAACTAGGTTTAACTGTCATATTTTTCTCCTTTCGTTCTGTTCTAGCAAAAATTCATATGGTAACAAAACCCGCATCCGTAGGCACTTCCCCACCACTTAGTTCTGTTCTAGCAAAAATTCATATGGTAACAAAACCTAATTTGAAGCTTGTATTAGCATATTCTAGTTCTGTTCTAGCAAAAATTCATATGGTAACAAAACTCATAAGTATATATTCTCCTTTCAATATTGGTTCTGTTCTAGCAAAAATTCATATGGTAACAAAACCTCAAAAATATGGTAGCACATTTTTGAATGTAATAGAATACTAATTATTTAATTGATAAATGATCTAGTTCTTGATAAATATCATGTGTTTTATGAGTGTATATTTGTTGTAAATAATTAATTGTCATTTGTTCTACCTCCTGTAATGTATATGTTTGAAGTGATTTTTGTGATAGATCGTAATAAATTTGTTCCATGTCTGCTAAATCTATTATTTTATCTTGCAATAAAGCTGTATTTTGTACATTCATTAAATCGTTGTAATAATTTGTAAAAATCATTAATATGACATTCTCAATTTTATTGATTTTCTGAAGAATTTTATCACTTAAATTATCTAGTTTGCCAAAAACAAAGATATTATCATATTTTGAATTATGATTGGAAATATATTCAACTAAATCCAATTGAAACAAAATCAATTCATCTCTCGTTAGATCAAATTCATCTTTTTGTAATTCGTCTTCATAATATGGTGACAACATTTTTATCAATTGCTTATAATTAGCTCCATTAAACATAATTTTAAGCGTTGATTCATCATTGACTTCTTCTGATAATGAATTCAACAATATGTCAATTGTACTGATAGTATCAAAATAATCTTGATTCTGAAGTTTAATTTCCAAATACTTTAACATCAATGACTTTGTAGTGAGCTTTTTATCCTCATTAAGAGAGTACATTTCTGATATTTCTATAAACATATTATTTTTAAGTTCTATCTCTTTTTCGTTTATAAGCATTTTCGTACTAATATTATTTTCTGTTCTATTTTCACTTTTATCTTTTGAAGTAAACAATCGAATTGCTTGTAGCAATGTATAATTCGTACTTGAATCTGAAATTATATATTTCACATGATTCATTTGAAGATTCCATTTATTTGTTCCATTTTTTATAGTCAATAGATTCATAATTTTATAAATGCATCGCTATTCACAACTTGTTCTTGATTTGATTTACCACCAACTATTATTTCAATCTTTGCGTATTGTTTTTCTGTAACCAATAGAATTCGTATTTGTCCCTTTTGAGGAACGTTTCTTTGCAAAATACTCACATGTTTTACTGCTGCTTCACGATTTGCAAATATTTTACAATACACCGAATACTGCATCATAATATATCCATTTTTAATTAGATATTTTCTAAATGTTGCATAAATTCTTCTATCTTCTTTAGATACCACGGGTAAATCAAAAAATAATATTAATCGCATAAAATCATATATCATATATTACTGGTAATGGATACAAAATGGAATCTGCTTCACCATCTAAATAATTAAATATAGAATCTAGATAAAAACTAATTGCATTTGCTATTGTTTGTTTTCTTCCATCAATCATAATTTTCTTGTTTGTCAATTGTATTAAAGCTTCTCTATGAGATTGTTTAAAAATAATATCATCCGTCATATTGTTATAAACATAATGATCCACTATTGGTCTAAATACTTCTATAATATCATCACTCAAGTTAAACATATTTTGTTTTCCCTTATGAAAAATACCTATGTTAGCAATATAGCCCTTTGCTACAATAATTGATGTAATCAGTGATCTAAATATAGCATAACCATAATTTAATCCAGCATTTATCACATCTTCTTCAAATCGAACAAAATCATGACCAAAAAGTTCTCTAAAATACATCTTCGCAGCCAAGCCTTCTCTGTTTGTTTTATCACCAGAAACAACACTATCTACAAATTCATACAGCTTCTTTTCCACTTCAAAATCTTTATTATTGACCTTCAATATTTCTATTTGATTTAAAATCTTCATTTTCACAATCATTGCATGTAAATCTTCTTTACGTTTTGAATCCCAACAAATCTGTTTTGAAATATTTCCACTACTTGAAAAATGTCCATTCATCGGCAATATATAACTTTTTGGTAAATGATCCACTCCACAAATAATGGTACACACATTATTATCTGTTAATTTATTAATTAAAGGTACACTCAAATTAGACTGATAATTATCAATCACTAGAATTTGAATATCTGAAACCGGAATCAATAAAGTGTCATTTTTAATTTCCACTTTCAAATTATCTAAATACAGTCTCAAATACTCACATTTTTCAATATATATAACTCTATAGCCCATAAAAAGGGTAAAAGAAAAGGCTCCGAAGAGCCGAATCCGGGATAAACCCTTGTTTTGTTAGGTCATAAAAATTTTTGCTAGAATATAACCGCCTTCAGTATACTCTATTTAAATTCCAATTTCAACTTATTATCCTTCACTTCGTATAGATTTCCCAATACATCTGTAGCATATTTTCTTATATCTTTTGCTGTAGTTAGTACTTTTTGTTGTCTTTTTTTATATGCAAAAATCGGATATAAATTAACTACATTTGTTTTATCGTTACCAGTTAATGCAAACAACAAAATTTCTGGATTTACTCCGTCGTGAAGTATTTTTTTATCCGGTACCTCATCATACACATCGTAAAAATATGGTTGTCCTTGCTCTTTCACAACACCTAAAAGCTCATCCCTATGCATAGAAAATAGGAATTTATCTGTACTTTTAATTCTCTTCTTTTCTTTTTCACCATCGTACCATTTTCTATCAATTACATATGTACCTTTTGTTCTATTGAAAGATACATCTTTGAAATATATTGTTACAAATCTAAACTTTCCGTCTGCACACTTATAAAAATCTGTTCTATATGTCTTAATTTGTTTTAGAATAACTTTTTTATTATTTGTATGATAATTTGAAGAAATATCTAAATGATTACCAAGAACTTCACTTTCAAATTTCATTGTCACAATTTCAGGACCATTTCCCTTCTTAGAATATTTACGTATAGACCCATTTTCTTCTTTATATTTAGTTAATGGATTTTCCCCAACTAAAGTAATAATTTCTTTATCTTTTTTCTTAGTTACTTTATACATTTTTGAATCCGATTTAAACTGTTCGTAATGATATTTCACAATGTCTCTAATTAAATCGAATGTCTGTGGATCATGCTTTGACATTAAATATTTTGTGTCATTTCCATTTAAAATATCTTCTACAAGCCGTTTATCTTTTGAATCGTAAATATTAGGAATTCTTTCAATAAAGTAATCCGTTCCATCTACGTTTCTTGTACTATAGATAGTTTCATCTGCAATCTGACGATTTGGTTTTGTATTCACCTTGTGAGAAATTTTAATTGGATTAAAATGCATATTTTCTTTGTCAATCACACGATTGTAATACTGATTACTTTCTTGATATAACGTTTTCAAATTCACAATATATTGAATATATCTTTCATCAAAGAATACCTTATCATCAGGAATTGTAATAATTTCTCCCGTTTCTTCATTATATAAATCATTGAAATCATGTTCTTGTTTTGCAAGGTATCCATTTAATAGATTCATTTTCTTTACAGAAGCCACAATCAGTGCATCCACTGCATGGTGCAAATAATCTTCATCACGATCTTTTTCTAAATGGATTTTCTTTCTAAACAAATCCGTAACTCGGCCATTGATAGTATGAACTTTTGTATTAATCTCATTATCTTTAAAATAGTCTGATAACGTATTTAAAACAACACGGCAAGCATAACTTGTATCTACTAGATTTCGATTAATAAATTTTTTAGCCACTTCTTCCTTAGTGATATTTTCTTCATTTAATAAATTCAACTTCTTTTTGTATGGAATGTTATCGTTAGAAAGAACATTTTTCTTAAATTCTGAATAACTACATCCCATTCCATTAAATTTATTAGCTGCATATGCCATAAAAGGAGTCAAATTACCTTTCACTTGATTTTCTGAATGTAATGCTAAAACTTTATTATTTTGAGAATCATCTAATGATATAGAGATTGGGATAATATGATCAATTTCAGTATACTTTGAATCTTTAATGACTCGATTTAAATCTAAAGGTTCAAAAGTATATGCACTCTTGCCTCCTTGTTGCAAATATAAACTAATTTTCATTCTTGTTTTTCCATTAATTTTTGTTGGATCATACCCCTTTTCATTCAAAAGTTTATCCATTTCTTTAGATCCATTCTCTCGATTTTTTTGGTAGTTACTAATTCTCTTTTTCTTTTCATCTGAATTCTTATCACGAGTCATCTCAACAACAATGGAATCGAATTCTCCATATTTCTTTCTCAATGCATTTACAACTTTAAAAGTTTCATTCTGCGCTCTTTTTGCCACTGGAGATAAAATAGCTTCTGGGTCTGATTCAATGTTCTTTTTTCCTTTATGAGAAACACGATTCTTGTCAAACAACTTCAATTCATGTAACAGCTGCATTTGATTCATTTCAGATTCAAACAATTCTTTATTTAATAATTTCAATGCTTTAAAAGATAATGAATGATAGCCTGTTATTCCTGTTGTATTTGCTAAAGTATCTACCACTGAATCAGAAAGTCTATACTCCAAATGATACAAGTAATCTTTTCTTTCTTGTATACCCTTTTTATTCGTAAGAATTTCAATAATTCTATCTAGCATTTCATAATCATTTAATGAAATTGAATATCCTTCTTTTTCTAAAATTGATTTAATTTTCTTATATCCCTTGAACTCAGTAAAAATAGCCTTCTGATTTTTGTCTATACGATAGCCTTTAATATCAACTTCATCCACATTTAATTCTTTTGCCAATTGACGTAAAGTAATATTCCCTTTCTGACTAACTATAGTTAAAATTCCCTTCTTCTCCTCTGGACATAACTTATTACCATCTACTGTTAAATTATTCATATCATTTAAGAAATTAAACAAGTCTGCTGTTACCGCCATTTTAGGAGCTCTTAGTTCATCTGGAAATACGCTACATTTCCCACGCATTTTTTCAATCAAATCTATTTCTTTAATTTGCCCATCAACTTCTATAAATCGTCCATATGGTGTCGGTGATTTTTCACTTCCAGGCCCCTCATAATAAGCTCTTCTACGCGCAACTATATCAATAATCTTATTAATAAATTGTTCATCCAATTCTTGATGATGTAATATCTCATTCAATTCGTTTACATAATCCTTTGTAGAAAAATTATTTTCATGCCCACGAATATGATTCTTATCATTTAAATTATCCAATTGAATTTGGCAAATAAATTTTCCTTGTTTAATTAACTGCTCATTATGTTGCAAAGTAGCCTTTAAACTCAATTCGTCGTCACTCTTTTTTGCATCTTCTTCTACAGTTTCAATAACACTACCTCTATGTTTTGTTATATGTAAAATAGCTGCCGTTAATTCATCATTTGTTAGTTTTTCACTTAAACCTTTACAACGCAATTCATATACATTCTGCAAAGGATGATAGTCATTTGACATTATACCGTTTTCCTTCAACAATTTTTGCATGTCCATAACTCGAGTATGACGTCTTGAAGTCAAACGTCTACGACTTCTAGCGTCTCTACGTTTCCCATTATCTTCTGCTGTGCCTTCTTTAAACAAACGCACTCCATAGTCTACAAATTTACCTGTTTCAAGATCTATAATTCCATACCCGCAGCTACTAATTCCTATGTCTAAACCTAATACATACTTATTATCCATTGTAACGCCCTCCATAAAGTAATTATGTTATATGCATTATACCACTTGTGTAAGCCGTTTCCTATAAATTTCTATATAAAAACAAAAATGTATGCTCTCAGCATACACTTTATATAAAGTAGATTTTATATATGTAAGTTATATTTTGACTTTACATCACAAAAGACATTATTCGACATCTTCATAGGTTAATTTTAATTTTTTTCAAGAAGTTTTGAGAGTTAATGTCTTTTTCAGATTGGACCTTTAGAATAGATATTGCTACTAGATATGGCAGGTGGTTTCCTCTGGATAAATCCTTGAGACTTTCGATCCCCGGGATGGAGGAATAGGCGTATGCAAATTCAAGTTAATATTGATATAACTATTGTCTTAATAGCTATTTTACAACTCATACGAGTCATCATTATTATTCATGAAGAAAATAAAAAGCGCTAACCACCTCTCACAAAGGATTTAGCGCTCTTGCAATATCCAGAGTGACCACCATATCTAGTAGTCTTTTCTGTATTTGTATTATAACGAGAAAGATGTTAAATATCAACTTACCGATTTACACATGTATTTTAAAAAAATTTTGAGGTTTAATGTCTTTTTCACATTGGACCTTTATAATTGAAATTGCTACTAGATATGGCAGGTGGTTTCCTCTGGATAAATCCTTGAGACTTTCGATCCCCGGGATGAAGGAATAAGCGTATGCAAATTCAAGTTAATATTGATATAACTATTGTTTTAATAGCTATTTTACAACTCATACGAGTGATCATTATTATTCATGAAGAAAACAAAAAGCGCTAACCACCCACTCACAACGGGATTAGCGCTTCTACCTAATCCAGAGTGACCACCATATCTAGTAGTCTTTTCTGTATTTGTATTATAACGAGAAAGATGTTAAATATCAACTTACTGATTTACACCTCGATATAAAGATGTCATTTCTGAATTCCCCTTTAATTCTGAAGCCATATATTTAACTAAGAATAAGTCTTTATCAAAATTAGAAGCCAATTCTTTCTGGTAAATCATCATGTCTTTATCTTTATAATAAGCACCTTTTTTATCGGTAATTAATACAACTCTAAGATTTGGATATTTATTTAACAATAATTCCAGAAGTCTTTGTTCATCCTGAATTCCATTTTCTAATTTACTCGCATACTCTTTATTCACAAATATTGTATTTACTTTACTCAAATCAAGATGTCTTACTTCATAATCCACCATATGTAAATATACCGTATTTGATTCATTTAAATAGTTTTCTAAATGTTCATCATTATTATCAATAAATACTGTCTCACAATTCTCATTATGTTCCACTTGAAACTGTTTAAATAAATTCCTTAATTTTTCTTCTCTTACATTTAATTCCATACAATTAGCCTCCTTTTCTAGTACAATATCACAATTTTCAAAAAAAGGATGAATACATTGTCTTGAATTTGTATAAAAGCGTATAATACATACAGGAGGAGTTTTAAAATATGCAACCATTTGATAAAGAATATGTCTGTGACATCGCCAAACAAATTTTGAATATTGATTCACCAACAGGCTACACAAAAAGAGCCATCGATTTCATGGACGAAGAAGCTAAAAAATTAGGCTACACAACAGGTCGTAACCAAAAAGGAAATTTATTGATCTATGTAGACGGAAAAGATTCTGAACACACATTAGGATTGAGTGCTCACCTAGATACATTAGGACTTATGGTTCGTTCCATCAAAGACAATGGAAAACTTGCCATTACTAAAGTCGGAGGCCCATGCTTACCAACATTAGACGGAGAATATTGTAAGATCTATACTCGTGATGGAAAGGTATATACAGGAACAATTCTTTCTTGTTCACCAAGCGTACACGTATATCCAGATGCTTCAACATTAGAAAGAAAAGAAGATACAATGGAAGTTCGTATCGACGAAGTTGTACACTCAAAAGCAGATGTTGAAAAATTAGGTATCTGCAACGGAGACTTTATTTGTATTGACACAAAAACACAAATCACAGAAAGTGGATTCATTAAATCTAGATTCTTAGACGATAAGATTTCAGCTACAGCTTTAATGGGCGTACTAAAATACTTAAAAGACAACAACGTCACACCTCAAAGAGACTTAGTCATTATGTTCAGTACATATGAAGAAGTTGGTCATGGAGCAAGTTGTCTTCCAGAAGAAGTCGAAGAATTATTAGCCGTAGATATGGGATGCATCGGTACAGATCTTGCTTGTACGGAACAAGACGTTTCAATCTGTGCAAAAGATTCAAGCGGACCATACGACTACGAAATGATTACTCGTCTAGTTGAACTATCAAAAGAAAACAAGCTTAATTATGCCGTTGATATCTACCCACAATATGGTTCAGATGTCAGTGCCGCATTACGCGGTGGTAACGACATCAAAGGAGCCTTGATTGGCCCTGGTGTTCATGCTAGCCACGGAATGGAAAGAACACACTATGATGGTGTAGAAAACACAATGAAGCTTGTCGTTAGCTATATCACAAAATATTAAAATCCTTTAAAGCAGCTACAATACCCTGTTCTACATTGGACTTGGTCACATGAGCTGCTTTTTCTTTTACATAATCCATAGCCTGGCCCATCGCAAAACTATGAGTTACAACACCAAACATACTCACATCATTTTCACCATCACCAAATGTGAAGACTTTATCCTTATCCCAACCAAACATATCCATCATGCGAACTAAAGTAGCTCCCTTACTATATCCCTTAGGCAAAATCTCTAATTCTCTAGGACAAGTACGGAACACTTCATATTGATCTTTAAATTCATTTTTAATATCCAAAGCCAACTGTGTAGTTACCTCTTCATCCTCAATTGTCTGAATCTTATTTACAGGATATTGAATTTCACTAAGATCCTTAATATACGTAATCTTAGGATATCCATCACGCATATCTGCAAGCCAAGACCAAGGACCACCCGTCCAAGGAAAATCCTCTGGATATTCTTTTGAATTTCTTAATATTTTTTTCTTTTCCATTATATGATCTGGAATATAATCAAATAATCCATCATTAAATACAGCCATTGTCTCACAATTTTTATGCATCAAATACGCAAAAACAGGTTCAACATCTTCCTTATACATCTGTTTTAAAACATGACGCTCATCCTTTTGAACATCATAATATGCAATACCGTCTACCTCTAACAAATAGCCACCATATACATCCATCTCTAATTCTTTAGCATATGAAAGTAATCTTGTATAACTTCTACCACTCGCAAGCACAAGCTTTGTTCCCTGCTTTTGACAAGCAATCAATGCTGCCTTCGTTTCCGGTAAAATTTTATTATTTGGATCCAATAAGGTACCATCCATATCCATTACAATCGCGTCTAACATAGTACATCCCTCCATTTAAAAAATAATATATCATAATTTTATAAAAAGTACTTGCATAACACAACATCTTTTGGTATTATATACAGGCAGTCAAGTGAAAAGCAAATGCCTGAATAGCTCAGTCGGTAGAGCATCCGGCTGTTAACCGGCAGGTCACAAGTTCGAGTCTTGTTTCAGGCGCCACTTGATTATAAAACCAGCTTAGCTGGTTTTTTTATTTCTGAATTGAAATTTGTCTAAAAAATCAAAAAAAGTGCTTGCATAACTCTAATTCTTTTGGTATTATATTTAGGCAGTCAAGTGAAAAACAAATGCCTGAATAGCTCAGTCGGTAGAGCATCCGGCTGTTAACCGGCAGGTCACAAGTTCGAGTCTTGTTTCAGGCGCCACTTGATTATAAAACCAGCTTAGCTGGTTTTTTTTATTATATATGTAAGGAGAAACTATGACAGAATCCGAATGGTTTGAACAACTTTTTAATCGCTTATTCCACTCCAAATTTAGAAGCAGCTTTCATCTGAAACAAAAAGATAAGGAGTATATACAAGCCAAAGGAATAGACACCATCGAAAAACATGCCATAGATTTTGTCGAAAAAAGATTAGCTCCAGCCTATATCCCCAACGATGGGAAACAAACACCTTTCAAAGGACACCCTGTATTCATTGCTCAACATGCTACTGGCTGTTGTTGCAGACAATGTTTATATAAATGGCATAAGATCAAACCCAATCAGCCACTAGGCCCCAAACAAAAAGCATATATTGTTAAAGTATTAATGACATGGATTCATAAAGAAGTCGATTAATTTGACTTCTTTTTTTAGTTGACTATACTATTCATGGAATTAAATATCGAATATATATTTATACTATGCGTATTATATATAAATGATATAGGAGATGATCTTATGAACAACCATATGGAAATTCCGTGGCACGAATATACGAACAAAGATTCAAAAGTTAAGATTGAAAATGCAAGTCTTACAGAAAAATCCTCCATTATAGGAAGAATTGGATTGATGCTTTTAGCCTGTGGTACAGGTGCCTGGCGAGTAAGAAGTTCAATGAACACCATTGCTAGTGAATTAAATATTACATGTATTGCCGACATTGGACTTACAAATATTTCCTACACATGCATTGATGGAATTGAGTCTCACGCACAATCCTTGTCTTTGCATAATACAAGTGTTAACACATCTAAACTTGCTCGTATGGAAGACTTTGTCTATCACTTTAAAGATGAATGTAAAACATGCACATGCAATGAAATTCACAATCAATTAGACCAAATCGAAAGCATTCACTCTAGTTACTCCCCCATTATTCTAGGATTAGCTGCAGCCCTTGCCTGTAGCTGTTTTACCTTTCTACTTGGTGGAGGCCCCATTGAAATGCTTTGTGCCTTTGTGGGGGCAGGACTTGGCAATGCACTTCGAATGAAACTCATCAAACATAATTACACCCTATTTTTAAATGTCGCTGCCAGTGTTTCTTTGGCCTGTCTTGTATATGCCTTATTATTTAATTTTTTAGAAACCTATTTTGGCATATCCACACAACACGAAGCTGGATACATCTGCTCTATGCTTTTCATTATTCCAGGCTTTCCCTTCATCACAAGCGGTATTGACTTAGCTAAATTAGATTTACGATCCGGTCTAGAAAGACTAGCCTATGCCATTATTATTATTTTAGCTGCCACACTTACTGCATGGATCTGTGCTTTAGTCTTACATCTTCAACCCGTTGATTTTGTAAAATTACACATTCCAACATCAACTAAGTTACTTTTAAGACTATTAACCAGTTTTGGAGGTGTCTTTGGATTCTCCATTATGTTTAATAGTTCAAAAAAAATAGCCGCCAGTGCCGGATGCATTGGAGCCATCGCAAACACATTACGACTAACACTTGTCGATTTATCTTTACCTGCTGCAGCCGCAGCCTTTATTGGCGCATTAGCAGCCGGACTACTTGCCTCCATGATCAAAGGAAATACAGGATATCCTAGAATTGCGATAACCGTACCATCCATTGTGATTATGGTCCCAGGCCTATATATGTATCGAGCTATCTATAATCTCGAACTCACATCCACCATGTATATTGGAGCTAACTGGCTCATTCAATCTTTATTGATTGTTTTAGCTCTTCCAATGGGACTTATATTTGCCCGTATCTTAACCGATCCCTCATTTCGATATTGTACATAAAAACGCTGAACTTAATCGTTCAGCATTTTTTGTATACATTCATATAAAATACTATTTGAAACTTCAATATTCTTTTCTAAATTATGTTCGAAATGTGTAAATGGCAAGAATACACCAACACAATACTTTCCTTTAAAATCACCACAATAGAAGAATGCATTATACAACAAATCTTCAAGCTTCATCATAGAATCCCATAAGCCAGAATAAATTTGTGCATCACTTAACTTTTCATGAAGCTCTTCAGGCATTTCTTGGACAACCAAGATACCTAAATGCGATTCATTTTGAATAGTTTGAATGGACATGTCCTCTTTAAAACTATGCTGTTCTAAAAAGCCATACGCTAAGTATCGATTTTTTTCTACAAGCTTTGTAAACATATGCCTCTTTGATTCAGAAATATGAATATCACTTTCTATAATATTTCCATCCTCATCACTTAAAAGAATCGGATTCTCTTTTCCCTTATCATTAAATCGCAATGGAATCAAAAATGCATTTCTTAATAAATCAAACATACTGTTACCGCATACAGCCATTAAAAATGCCGACAGATCTTTATTTTTATATGCAGTAAATAGTGCATTGGTAAATACTTGTTTATCCACAAGTACCCTTTCTTCTTCTACGCTTGAATCCTCATCACAGGCAACACCTTCATAAAAGGCATCCATTAATCGTTTACAGGCTCTAGGATCCTTGACAATTTTATCAAACAAAGCCTCTGCCTTTTCTTCCCTAGGAAAAATTGTTGGCATGATTCTCACTTCTTTTCTAATCCTTTCGGCAAACAGATACAAGAGGTCTTCCTTTAACACACTTTTTGTATCTGTTTTGATGGCTTGCCTATTCAGACTAAAAATATTATACTAACTCCAAGAAAATATGTGAAATGTATATTTTAAATATATATTATACAAAAATTATATGGAGGTTATAACATGACACTAGACTATTACCGCATCTTTTACTATGTGGCTAAATATAAAAGCTTTTCAAAAGCCGCTCAAATCCTACATAACAACCAACCCAACATCTCTAGAACCATGAACAACATAGAAAGTGAATTTGGATGTAAGCTTTTAGTACGCTCTCATTCCGGTATTACCCTAACACCCGAAGGTGAACAACTCTATGAACATGTTGCGATAGCCATTGAACAACTTTACCAAGGAGAAAGTGAAATCCTTTCAAATAAAACCTTAGAACATGGACATATATCAATTGGTGTAAGTGAAACGGCTCTAAATATCTTTTTATTGTCCAAACTTGAACAATTCCACAAAGCCTATCCACAAGTCAAAATCAAATTATCCAACCACTCCTCTATTCAAGCTGTTGATGCCTTAGAAAAAGGTATTGTCGATATTGCGATTGTCACAAGTCCAATCAATATTAAAAAGCCATTACGTGCAACTTCACTCTATTCCTTTGAAGAAGTCTTGATTGGTGGAAAAGAATATGAAAGCTTAAACAACCAGATTCTAGACATTCAACAAATCTCGTATTATCCATTTATCACCTTAGGCAAAAATACAAGTACATATATCTATTATTCAAACTTATTTTTAAATCACAAAATCCCTTTTCATACCGATTTAGAAGTGGCTACTGCCGATCAAATACTTCCATTAGTCAAACACAACCTTGGCATTGGATTCTATCCTAAAGAATTAATTTCTAAGGATTCTGATATTTTTGAAATTCAAACAAATATAAAAAATCCTGAACGAGATATTCTTCTTGTCCAGGATGCAAGTCGTGCAACCAATATTGCCACACGAAAATTTATTGATACTCTTTCTTTATAATTGAATCCATTGCCAGGCAAGCAAGTCCTATTCCTAACATTCCGAATTCGGAACGGATATCAATTTGATTCAGTACAGAAAGAACGGCAACTCCAATTCCCATCGCAAGTGCAACTGCCTTTAAAATAAGGTGTACCATTGCGTTCATATCCATTTTTTCTACTTCATTTTGCATATTGTCATAACCCCTTTCGCAAACGAGCCTTATTGTATCATTACATACAATTTTTCTCAAGTTATGAATTTTTACCAAATATGCATTATATACTGCATGATAAGACTTACAATTGTGATACCACACCAACAGATTGCACCAACCGCAATCGGCTTACCACCCGTTTTGATCAACTGGATTACATTGCTGTTAAGTCCAATGGCCGCCATAGCCACAATGATCAAAAACTTAGATAATTCTTTAAGTGGTGCAAATACATTAGAGTCTACTCCAACATTTACACAAATCGTTGTAAAAATAGCCGCCAAAATAAAATAAAGTATAAACATTGGAAAGGCACGTTTCAAACTAAAGTTTGATGCTTGTCTTTCTTTTTTTGCACGAATAAAAGATAGTCCTAGTGTAATTGGAATAATCGCTAAAGTTCTTGTCAACTTTACAGTTACTGCCTTATTTAATGTGGCACTACCAAGATTAAACATACTATCCCAAGTCGACGCAGCAGCTGTTACACTTGATGTATCATTAATGGCCGTTCCTGCAAAAATACCAAACGCATCGCCATGCATGGTATCAAAACCCAAAGCCTTCCCTAAGATAGGAAAGAAAATAGCTGCCAATACATTAAAAAAGAAAATAACCGCAATGGATTGGGCAATCTCATCATCATCCGCATCAATCACAGGGGCTGTTGCCGCAATGGCAGAACCACCACAAATAGATGATCCAACACCGACAAGTATTGATGTATTTGTAGGTACTTTTAAAACCTTCTTCATAATCCACGCAAGTACAAGTGAAATAGTAATCGTACAAACAATGATAGGTAAAGACTGTTTCCCTGTCTCAAAAATAACACCTAAATTCATTCCGAAACCAAGCAATACAACCGCTGTTTGTAAAATCACTTTAGAAGTCCATTTAATACCAGCTTCTGCATTTTGTTTATCACTCCAAAACATCGCAATGATCATACCTGCAAGAATTGCGATGACAGCTCCACCAATGACCGGAAACATTTTTCCGATGATCCATGATGGAATGGCAATCAAAAGACAAATCAAAATGCCTTTTCCATATTTATTTATAAAATTCATTCAATAATCCCTCCATGAAGAGAATTTTATCACTATACAACAATAAGGTAAAATTATATAATTCTATCGAATAATAATATTTTCTTATCATTAGAGGTACATATGCTAGATTATCGAACTGAAACATTTCTTACTGTATGCAAAACATTAAATTTTACAACAGCTGCTAAACAATTAAATATCACACAGCCTGCTGTATCGCAACATATTCATTTTTTAGAAAAACAATACAATACAATCCTATTCAATTATAAGAATAAAGAATTAAGTCTAACTCCACCTGGTCAAATACTATATAAACATTTATTAACAATGAAGAATAATGAACAAGCTTTAATGAATGAACTCAACAATATTACATCCAACATTGAAACTCTCTCCATTGGAGTAACTATGACCATCGGTGAATATGCGATTGTAGATAAATTGGCAAACTTTATTCAAAATCATCCAGAAATCAACATCCACCTTCACTATGGCAACACATCTAAACTGCTCGAATTACTTGACCATGGACAAATCAGTATGGCTATTGTCGAAGGAAATTATCCAAAAGAAAACTATTCTCATAAAAAGTATAGCACAGAAGACTATATTGCTGTCTGTGCTACATCCCATCAATTTAATAAAGAGCCCCATACCATTCATGATCTAATATCTGAACATCTTTTAGTGCGTGAAGAAGGTTCTGGAACAAGAAACATTCTTGAACAAAGCTTAATTGCGCATGGTTTACACATTTCAAATTTTATACATTATACGCAAGTAGAAAATATGCACACCATCATGAATCTATTGAAAAAAGATTGTGGAATCTCTTTTCTATATAAGATAGCTGTAGGAAAAGAATTAAAATCAAAAGAACTCAAAGAAATTACTTTAGATGATTTTAAGTTACAACACGACTTTGACATCATCTGGGAAAAAGAAAGTATCTATGCTGATAAATATCTATCAATCAGTAAAGAATTTATTTAATAGTCGATTCGCAAGTACTACACGACCTTCTTTTATAGGACAAAAGGCATTCTTAATCCAAAAGTGTTCAGCTTGAAGATTTCCATTTATCCAACCTAAGCGAACTTCCTTATATTTAAGTGTTGTTAAATATTTAATAAGTTCATTGACTATTGCACTTACAACCCCATTCTTTTGTACACTAATATCTATCATTAAGAATCCAATGAATACAATATCCATCAATTAAATCTAAGACTGCAATTAACTTCTCATTCTTAAAATATCCAACATAATACTTATCCTTAAAATCAACATTGTCTGGAAGAGCCATCATATCCGATTCAATACTCTTTCTTGTCACATAAGGAGAGCAATATTGATAATATAAGTGATTTTTACTACAAAGATTATATATTTGATCAATATCATTCTTTTGTAGCTTTCTAACATAATATTTCCTAGAAAATAGTAACTCATCCATAATTTATTTCTTCCTTTTCGGATTTGGAAGTTCATCATACATCACTTGAAACAAACCTTCCAAAAATTTCCGGTTATCCACTTCTTCTACCAACAACATTTCTTTGGCTCCATCATATGGTAATTCATATTGAACTTTTGACATATAATGAATTGCGGATTCTACAGGCTTAACAAGTAATCGATCATCATATATACCACCAACAATTTTCCCTCGATAATAGAGGATATATTCTTTCATCATAGCTCGATACGTAATTTCTTCTAAATTTGATAATTGCTCCATTATAAAATCTAAATATTCTTTAGTTGATGCCATTTTGTCACCTCATATCCCCATTACGTAAATTTGACAAGGATTGTTTTCATCCCACAACGAATTCAGGACTTCAAATTCTTTAAACCCTAATGAAATATAAAATCTATTTGTACAATCATAATCTTCATACATTCCCATCTTCACTGTTTTTACCTGGATAAACGAATATCCACTTTCCTGTATACTTTCCTTTGCGTATTCAAATAGTGCTCTTCCAATTCCTTTACGATGATATTCTTTTAATACACCCATTACAGCTAGTTCAACTGTATCTTTACCTGTTTGTTTAAGATACAAAAATCCAACAACCTTATCCTTTTCTATGGCACAAAAGAAATCTTTTCCTACACTATCAAGAATATATTTTTCGCGTGCTTCTATAATCCCAAACCATTCAGGCAATGCTTCTAATATAGCTCTTGTGATTTTCTTTTTTTCTTCATCATCTACAACTTTAATAATCTTCATATTCATACTTCCTTTACTCTTCGTTAAACGATTGTTGTAATATTTCTATTCATCATCGACTATACAATAAATTTATTTAACTTCCTTTAAAATTTCTTCAGCAGTGACTCCAAATTGCTTAGCTAAAGCCATTCAATTCGTTGTACTTGGATCCGATGTACCACTTTCCCATTTTGATTCAGCCTGTCTTGAAACACCTAAAGACTCTGCCACAAATTCTTCGTCATTTTACGTTGCGTACGATATCTTTTAATCACTTCTCCAAGTGATTTTGCACTCTCTGCTTTCTCTTTTCTAACAGGTTCAGATTTAATATATTTCTTTAATGCCCTAACAATCAACACAAATAAGTATATAAATGCAACACCAACTACATAATTCATCAACAAGCCAACCATTAATATTAATATATTTGCCTTCATAATACATATTTCCTCCTTTTCACCATCATTATATTAATTTTATTGTGGTTGCTCTACCAACTATTTGTCAACTTTATTATTTTATCTTTTATCACTATACAAAAAGAAAACACTACAAGTGTAGTGCTATTATTTCTCATATTTATCTTTCTTACAAAAGCTTTTAAAAGGACATCTTTCACATTCTGGATTTCTTGAATGACAAAGATAACGCCCAAAAAATATAAAGTCATGATGACCTTGATTCCATCTTGAACGATCGATTTTTCGTTTCAGTTTTTCCTCAACCTTTTCAACCGAATCATTATATTTAGCTAAACCCAAACGCTTACTGACACGATTGACATGGGTATCTACCGCAAAGCTAGGAATATCAAAAGCTACACTACGAACGACATTCGCTGTCTTTCTTCCAACACCTGCTAAAGACATTAAATCCTTATATGTGTAAGGTACTTGGCCATGATATCTTTCAACTAGATCTTTACTTAAATTCGAAATCGAACGAGCCTTATTGCGATACAAACCAATTCTTTTTATGTATGGCTCTAATTCAGAAACATTGGCTTTTGCCATCTTTTCTGCCGTAGGATACGCTTTAAATAATGCAGGCGTTACCTTATTAACCATCGCATCGGTTGTTTGTGCACTAAGTACGACCGCAACAATCAATTGAAATGGGGATTCATGATACAATTCGCACTTGGCATCTGGAAAAATCTTCTCCATTTCATCCAAAATATCATTCGCATTCATCGCTTGCCATTCTCTAAATCTTCAGTTGACAAACCTTTTTGTTGCCAATTCTGAAGAATTCTTTCAATATAATTTAAATCGCAAACTTCATTACATACAGCTTCATTTAACGCACAAATCACACGACGCTCATCATACATACTGGCCATATCAATAATCCTTTGCATTTCCGTTGAAGATAGTGGACGCGCAAATTCCATTTCAAACTGCTCTAATAAAGAACGATCAATGGAAGTATCACTGGCTTTAGAAAGTTCAAAGATACCTTCAATATTAAAAATCAAAGATCCATTCGCATAGTCTAAAGTCAAATAGCCTTTATCCGATAATTCTGTAAAAATATCTTCCACTTCATCCACACCGATTTTTAATTTTTCACTAATCAATTCATGATCAATTGAAATATGCTGCTGGTTGAAAAAATCAATCAACAATACGACCAATATTTCTTTGGGTTCTAAAACCAAATTTTGTAGATGATCAATGATCCAAGTTCTACGATCTACATAAGGTGCATTAAAATCAAAATCAGCCATTATCGTATCCCCCTTTCATAAACACGTTCAAAACTATCATAATCCAATAAAATCAATTTATTCGATCCACGAATCTCATATACCGGATTGTTGTAGCCATATCCAAGTGCAATCGAATCACACTTGATGTTATAGTTCTTTTTCGCAATGCGTTTTGCCTTTTTATAATTCAAAGTTTCAATATCTCTTGAAGTAATCAATTCAGACTTCGCATTGTACCAATACAAAGTTGTATCATCATATCCCTGATATGTTATGTAATCAAAGACATGCTCACTCAAGCCTTGGATATTCTTATTTTGTTTAATTATTTTTTCAATTCTTTGCGTATAAATCTGTTCCTTAACGCGATTCGGTCCACTAATAAACTCAGACCAAATCAAAAGTAATACAAGAACAAGAATGATGACCAATGCCATTGTCGTTGTTGTTCCATGCTGTCTTTTACGCTTATGCTTTAGTCCCATTCTTACCCCTCCTTTTTACTATATACGCATCAACCAATTTTCAATCAATTTAGCCGATTGTGCACTTGCTTTAGAAACATAGGTTGAAAATTCCATTGGATTTTCATTATGATGCACAACATCACTAAGTGAACGCACAATTACAAATGGAATATTAAACTGTGTGGCAACAGCACCAATCGCTCCTGCCTCCATTTCTGAACAAATTGAGTCTGGAAAATTATTCATTAATTTTTCAAAATCTTCATCTCTAGACATAAATAAGTCTTGAGAAGCAATTGTACCTACATGATAGCGAATCTGCATAGCGTTTGCCGCTTCAATACAACTTTGGCTCAATTTTTCATGACTATTATACACCAATCCAACACCAGAAGGACCATCTAATGGACTTGTATCATAATCGGCTTGTACAACCTTATCACTAATCACAATATCCAACACTTGCTCATCCTGCGTTAATCCACCAGCTGTACCCACATTAATAATGCTGTCGATATTTCCTTGCATACACAAAATTGTACAAGACATAGCTGCATATGCCTTACCTACACCACTCTTACATAAGACTACATCTTTACCTTGCCATTTTCCATATGTTAATGTGCATCCCGCAATTGTCTTCGTATGATCTACTAAGTCCATACGCTTTTCAAATTCATGAATCTCAGCATCCATTGCCGCTACAATCCCAATCATTCTTGTACCTTCTTTCTACATACATAAAAATACTTTTCACCAGGCGCAATCCCCTCAATATCAAAATCCGTTGTGACTTTTAAAACATCAAAATATTTCGACAAAGTATCACTCAACCATATTGGATCATATACTCTTTGAATATGATGCTCCTGAACCACTTTGTCTTTCATATAAAACGCAAAATCCTGATATACATAATCATCTTCTGCCATAATTGACCATTGATATTGACAACCATCTTCAAAAGCACCTGTCTCATTATATTCCGTATCAAATTCATCTAAACGATCTAACGAATGTGTATCGAAGAAGAAAAGTCCACTTGGTTTTAAATGTTGACTCACTTCATGAAAGAACGCATCAATTTCTTCTTTCTCTAAAATATAGTTAAAACTATCACACAAACAGAAAATACCAGAATAAGATCCTAAATTACTTAAATTACGCATATCTTGACATAAGAATTGAATGGAACCCTCTAAGTTTTTACTCTTAGCCTGCTTCACCATTTCTTCACTCAAATCAAGTGCTGTCATCGTATAGCCTTTTTTTACGAGCATCTCAGTAATCTCACCACTACCACACGCAAGTTCTAAACAATCACAAGGTGCAAGTTCACTCTCAATCCAAGATACCCATTCTCTAGATGCCTCTTCATCTTTTACTAAAGCATCATAATAATGTGCCAATGTATTATAAATCATACGTTTTTACTGGAACATCCGAATATAAACGATCCAGATTATAAACCTGCCTTTCTTCATTCACAAATAAATGGACTACAACTTCTTTTAAATCAATTAAAAGCCATTTTGAACCAGAGTCACCCTCAATATGCATATCCCCCAAATATCCAGCTTCTCTTAAACGATCCTTAATGTTTTGTGCAATCGCATTATTCTGACGAATATTTGTAGTCGAACAAACAATCATTGAATCCATAAATGGAGTCAAACTCGTTACATCATATACACGTACATCTTGTGCTTTCTTTTCACAGATCGCATGAACTACAATATCTAAAATTTCCATGTTTATCCTCTCTTTAAAAACTCACGATTTTGTTGAACCACCAAATCAAATCCTTCTTTAATATCTTTGTTACAAATCTCAATCAATTTAGTAGAATCATATCCACGCAAAGGATCTAATTTATCTGCACAAAATACCATCATCGCATATGGATCTTGACTCGTTCCTAATACATGATGATAAATCGCATTATAAATAATTGGATTTTCAATTAAAAAGATATCTTTCGTGACAGCAGCCCCGACAAAACCATGCCATACAGCTACAGGATATTCCATGTTTTCAGGACACACACTCTGCATCCATTTTAACATTTCATCCTTTGGCATATATTTAGCTATATCATGAAACAAACCAATATAATATGCAATATGCATATCATACCCATTGTTCAACGCAAACTCTTCACAAAGTCGAGCAACCGATAAAGAATGTTTATATCTTTTTTTTGTCAATCTAGAAGCCACAAAATCATTCACATACAATCGATTTCGATAGATATAACGCAACACTTCTTCAGGCAAATAATTCAACTTATTTCCCATTCGAATCTCTGAACTAGAAACAGGAACTGCCGGCATTGTCATACACGCAATATCATACTTTGAATCAGAAAGCTTTCCATCCCTATCAAAACATACAAAATGAGCCATCTTCACAAGTTCATTCGGATTGTGCCACTTGTCAAACTGCATCAATTGATCATTTCCTATGATCCAATAAAATTCATGTTCCGGATATGTTTCAATCAATTTCTTTAGCGTATCATACGTGTAACTTTTACCTGCTCTTTCAAGTTCTAGTGTACAAACTTTAAATTTCGGGTTTTTCTTAACCACCAAATCAATCATAGCTAAACGCTCTTGATCCAATGTCAGATCATGATCTTTTAAAGGCGTACTAGACGTTGGCATAAACCATACTTCATCTACACCTAATCCCTGCAAAGACTGATTGGCCATTTGAATATGCCCATCATGTATAGGATCAAAAGAACCTCCTACAATGGCAATTCTCATTTTTTAAGCCCCAATTTATTTTCTTTACTTCTTCTATACAACAAGAAAGTATGTCCTACAATATGAACCACTTCACTACCTGTTGCACTTGCACACTCAATAGCTGCCTCACGAACATCGACTGGACATGTCTTTAATAAATTACATTTTACTAATTCATGTGCCTCCAATGAATCGGATAAAGTATCCATTAAATTATCACTTAAACCATCTTTTCCAATTTGGAATAACGATCTATACTCCATTCCTAATTTTCTTAAATATTTTTTATTTTGACTCGTTAACATTAAATCATCGCCTTTCTAAACGTTACCTGAATACCTTTATGTACTTTTACATATACATCTTTTACTTGTCCACTAATACAGAACCATCCAATACCATGAATACAAACATCCATCTTTTCTCCCTCAAGTTTAGGAGCATGGAACGTATGCATCGTTAATAAGGATGTATCTACGCATGGCACTAACATACCATTTAAATGTTTTTGCCACAACGCATCCGCATTACTTAATTTTCCTCTATGAATCGATAAAGAACGAGAGAAATATCCAACTACTGTTGCCTTACCACTCACTACCACATCAAGTCTTGCTAGTCCTGCAGCCGCAAAGGACTGATCCTCAAAAATTTGCGAAACAAATGGTCGAATTGGTTTTGTTGGAATGACCGTCTTTAAATCTTTAGGCTGTAAATGCGTTAATAAAGAATGCGTATTCTCAATACCGGGCGTATCATAAATTGTATAATCCTCAAAAGGAATTGGAACTAAATCTAATGTAGTCCCTGGATTTTGAGAAGTCGTTAAATCTTTCGATGCCAATAAATGATTCAATACAGTGGATTTTCCTGCATTGGCAACACCCATAAAAATCACATTTCGATTCTTACGATATTTCAAAATCGCATTCACAATACGTGATGAATATTCTCTAGATTTATTATTTTCCTTTAATAGATAGCCACAAATCACAATATCCTTTACAACAATATTTTCTTCGTGAAGACGATGCTTTACAAAGTTAATGATTTTTTCATCTGTTAAAGTTGTAGGCAAGACATCACGCTTCGTTAATACCATCACAATATCTTTACCTGGAAGTTTTTGATTCAAACGCGAAATTAAGTTAGCCTCAAACGCAAATAAATCCACAACCCAGAAAACCACACCATCAATCTTATTGATTTTTTCTAATGTTGCGTTGGATTCAATTCCCTGCTGCATATTGATTGTCACATCGCCATAATGACGAATGCGATAACATCTTTGACAATAAGAAGCATCTAAAGTAGGAACATAGCCTAATGCATTTTCATCTTCGTTTTGTAGTAAAACACCACAACCCTTACAATATTTAGTCATCAAAGTCACCTCGCTTCAATAATTTTTTCTTTTCTAAATAACCATATATTAATTCTTCAAAGAAACGAAATACTTTTGTGATATTTCGATCCTTTATCGCAATAGGAGCCGTTAAAATTGTATAAAGCCCCCAAATATTTCCACCCAATATATCCGTATACATTTGATCACCTAATATCGCAATCTGATTTGCCTTTAGGCCATGGTCTCTCATTGCCTTTTTAAAACAAAATGGAAATGGTTTACACGAAAATGGATATATATTTGAAACTGGAAGATGCTTACCAAAATTCTTACCTCTAGAACTTGGTGAATTTGAACATAGTGCAACCTCAATTCCATTCATTTTTAATTTATTTATAAAATCAATCACATCCTGATTTGGACATTCTTCATCATACGCCACAAGCGTATTGTCAATATCACACAAAAGTAATTGAATTCCCATTTCATGAAGTTTTTGAATGTTCAAAGTTTTAAAACTTTGAACATAATAATTCGGAGCAAATATATTCATTTAAAACTCCCCTTTGGCAAAGTATTCAATCAAATGCTCGGCACTACGAATACCATCAATAGCACTTGTCATAATGCCACCTGCATAGCCACTACCTTCACCGCTTGGATAGATACCTTGAATATTCGAAACATAAGATTCTTTATCACGAACTAAACGCACGCTGCTGCTACTTCTTGATTCTACACCACTTAATATGGCTCCACCAGAAACAAAGCCAGGCACTTTCTTTTCAAAATGCTCTAACGCCTCATGCAAGGCTAGATTGACTTCTTTAGAGAATAAATCGTTCAAATCACAAAACGTTGTACCAATCGAATAGGTTGGTAATACGGATTCAAATTGATTTGATATTTTATTTTCTAAATAATCCTTCGCAAGTTGTACGCATGCCTTATAATCGTGTCCCATTTTAAAAGCTTTCTTTTCCAAGTCTTCCTGATATTTTAACCCGGCAAACAATTCATTACCATAATCTGAATCATTGATTTGCACAAGCAATGCACTATTGGCATTTTCTCCACTACGACTCGCATAAGACATTCCGTTCACAACCAATTTATCTTTTTGACATGAACTTGGAATAACGTAGCCACCTGGACACATACAGAATGTATATACACCTTTTGAATTGGATGCCGTATACGTCAATTGATAACGAGCTGGAATCAATCTTTCATCTTGACTATATTCATGAAGCATAGCCTCATTGATATAATTTTGTTTATGTTCAATACGAACACCAACCGCAAACGGTTTATTTTCGACATGAATACCATGTTGATGAAGCATTAAAATGGTATCGCTTGCACTATGTCCAGTCGCAAGAATTAAAGCATTACAACCTATCCATTGTTGATTGAAATAGATTTGTTTCAAAGTACCATTTTCCACTTTAATATCTTCTAACTTTGTATCAAAATAGAAAGTTCCTCCCAAACGTTCAATTTCTTCACGACAATTTCGAATAATCGCCAAGAAGGCATCTGTACCAATATGAGGATGCTGATCAATTAAAATATCAGACTTTGCCCCAAAAGAAACAAGTTCCTCTAATACTTTACGACATAATGAATCTTTCGATCTTGTCGTTAACTTTCCATCACTAAAAGCACCCGCGCCACCTTCTCCAAATTGAACATTGCATTCTTCATCCAATTGTCCATTTTCCCAAAAAGTTTCTACTTTTTGTTTACGAACATCTACTTTTGATCCTCTTTCTAAAACAATCGGTTTATAGCCAGATTGTGCAAGAATCAGAGCTGCAAACATACCTGCAGGACCAAACCCAACAACAACGGGTCTAGCCAATAATGCATGTTTTCCACTCATTACTGGATGATACGTTTCATCTGGTGTTAGAGAAACATCTTTTAGCTTTAAAAGCTTCTTTTCATTTTTAACTTTACAATCTACGACATACGAAAATAAGACCTTCTGGTGACGTGCGTCCACACTTTTTCTATGTACGTGCCACTGCAAAAGGTCTTCTTTACGGATTCGCAGTTTTTTTAAGATTTGTGCCTCAATTTCATTTTCATTGGCACATTTCACCTGAAATAATCGAATCATAAGCTTACAGTAATTTTTTTAAGATCGGATATTGATCCTGATAACGCGTCACAAAACCTGCCAAACATTGTGCACATGCCAAAGTTAAGAAATAAACAACTAAATGTGCATGTGGCATCAATGCCAAGAAGATTTTGGCAAACAAAATATGTGAAGTATAAATCATCAATGAATCATGACGTAAAATCGTAAACATTTTACGATATGGAATATTGACCTTTAATAAATAATTCACTAAGAAATAAATAGCTGGAACCAAACAAATATACATACTTGTTAAATCTCTTAAAATACCGAAATGGCGATATAAAGATACTTCCGCAAAGAATAATACAAAACTAATCAAGAAACCAATCAAGCTAACCTTTTTAGGCAAGCGACGCGTTCTTGAAAGTAATAACCCAATCGCAATGAACATAGGACCAAAGAAAATTCCATTTCTTGCGGTTGACAATGTTTTTGTAAAGAAACCAAAGAAGAAGGATATACCTGGAATACTTTCCCAAATTGGTGTATATACATTAATCAAGTAACCTACAAAATATAATATAAACGTAATCAACAATGTGAAATTCAAGCCTTTTTTCTTATACAAACAATAGACAATTACGTCCGCTAACATTAAGGCTGGTAAAAACCACAAGTGATAATAACTTCCATTCAAGAAAAAATCTCTTACATATGTAAATAAATACTTAATATGAAAACCCGTGTGCGTATAATCAAAAATCGTATATAGCAAATAAATAATTGTCCAAATCAAATAAATTCGAAATAAACGAATCAATGCCTTCTTTAAACGAGTCTCATTTAAATCTTCATTTTCTGAATCATAGTTTCTAAAAAAGAAGAATCCACTTGTCGTAAAAAAGAATGGAACCGCCAAACGACATACAGTATGAATAAAGTACGTATTAAATGTTTCAGAAATTTCTAAAAAAGGAAATGTATGAATACATACAACTAATAAAGCCGAAACATAACGTGCAATATCTATCGATGCATACTGTCTTTTCATGAGCGCACCTTTAATCTAGGTACACGCGAAGAAATCGAAGTTAGTGTCTCATTGTTGATAGTCTTAGCCGTACGACTAATTTGATCTACAGTAACGACTTCATTTCCTTGATGACCTACGATACACACTACATCGCCCTCTTTTACATCATCTACATCTGTAACATCAATCATACATTGATCCATACATAAGTTTCCAATCAATTTACATCTTTGGCCATGTACTAACACTTCAAATCCCTGATTCGATAAAAGACGTGGTAAACCATCCGCATATCCAATACTCATTGTTGCAACTTTTGTTGGTTTTTCAGCCACAAAATGACGACCATAACTTACACTTTGTCCAGGATATATCCATTTCACCAAACTAACATTGGCATACATAGACATAATTGGAATAAAGTCTGGATTTGTTTGGATTGGAATTTGATCATCACTCGTCACACCCATATAAAGTAGACCTGGTCTACAATATTCATATTCCAGCTCTGGATAGTTTAAAATTCCATAACTATTTTGAAGATGACGAATACCTGGATCAATACCTTGAGATTTCAACAAATCAACAACTTCATCAAACAATTGAATTTGTTTGGTCGTAAATGATCTACAATTCTCATCCAAACAATCACTCACAGGGAAATGCGAGAAGATGCCTTCTACACATAGATTTTCCATATGATACTCTTCATAAATATCTTCTATATGTTTATCTTGTTCTTGATAAACAATTCCCGTTCTGCACATACCTGTATCTACTTTACAATGACAACGAATCTTTACATTGTTTTCCTTGGCATACGCATTTAATTCTCTTGCATATTCAATAGAAATCAAAGATTGAACAATATTTTGTTCATGAAGATAGTGAAAATGCATACTAGGTGTATACCCTAATATTAGGATATTATCTTGAATCCCTGCATTTCTTAAGTTCAAAGCCTCATCCACACTCGAAACGCCAAAATAATCCACTCCACATTTTTGTAAAGCCTTAGCACATGCGACATCACCCAAACCATACGCATTGGCTTTGACGATACCCATAATTTTTGTTTTCTTTACGAGCTTTCTTACTTCTTCTACATTATGCGCAATCGCATCATAGTCGATTTCTGTCCAAGCCCGACTATAAGATTCTAACATGCTCCAATAGTCCTTTGCATAGCTAATTCAATTAGCTTATCAATTAAATCCGCAAATTCAATTCCAGCTTCTTTCATCATAGAAGGATAACGAGAAGTAGCCGTTAATCCTGGAATTGTATTCAATTCATTTAAAATCACTTCTTTATCTTCTGTCACAAACATATCTACTCGTGCCATACCACAGCAGTTCATCGCAATATATGTTCTACGAGCTAATTCTTGTGCTTCTTTAAATGTTTTTTCATCAATACGAGCCGGACAATAAATAGCTGCTCCCTTCATTTCATACTTACCTTCAAAATCAAAGAATCCACCATTAATTTCAATTTCATCCACTGATCCTGTAAAGATTTCTTCATTTCCCATAACAGCACAACCAATCTCAAAGCCTTTAATTACTTTTTCAACTAAGATCTTACCGCGACCATCATAGAAGAAAGCATCTTTACATGCACTTTCAAATTCTTCTTTATCATTTACAAAATGAACCCCATAGCTACTTCCTGCATTGCATGGCTTAACAATCCATGGTAATGGAATCTCTTCTTGAATCTGTTCAAATGTAGGATTTTCTCGATTTGCGTATAAACAAATATAATCTGCACACGGAATATTTGCTTCCTTACAAAGAATATGCATGATTTCTTTGTCCATTGACATCGCACTTGACATTACATCACAGCCTACATAATGAATATTCATCAATTCAAGCAATCCTTGAATCAATCCATCTTCTCCATTTTTTCCATGTAGTACTGGGAATACACAATCCAATTCAATCACTTTGTTTGAACCATCCAAAGGCATGATTCCACCATTTACCCATGCACAAGATACACAAGTTTCTTCACTTTGCCATGTATCATGTTCAATCGAATCCACATCTCCATTATATAAATAGAAATGTCCATTTTTATTAATTCCAATTAAAGTCATATCATAGTTATCAGCATGAATCTGACGTAAAAAAGAAGCGACAGAATGCAATGAAACAGAGTATTCACTACTTTGTCCTCCAAATATGACACCTAAACGTAATTTACTCATTGTTTTTTCCCCCTAAATGCATCTACTAACGTATCCATTTTCATAGCTCTTGAACCCTTGATCAAAACAATACAATCTTGATCTAACAAAGGTTTAACAGCTTCATATATCTCATCTTTTGTTTCATACCACTTTCCATTAAAACCATCACTTGTTTCTTTAGAAAGAGGACCCGTACAATATAGTTCGTCTACACCTTTTTGTTTAGCGTATTCGCCCACATCAAAGTGCAATTGTTTTTCTTCACTTCCAAGATCTAACATATCCGATAAAATGGCGATATGTTTTTGCGCAGGCAATTCCATCAATGTATCAATAGCTGCCTTTGCGCTTTCTGGATTTGATTTATACGTATCATCTAAAATATACGCATTTGAAACTGGAATTAGCTGTGTACGCATCTTTGTCATTTCTAAATCAGCCAATCCTTTTAAAATAGATTCCTCTTTTAATTGACAAGCCTTTGCGATAAAAATACACGGTAATGCGTTCATAGCCTGAAAATCACCAAATGCACGTAAATGAACAGGTGCATCTAGAATATTGCAGTTAAAAACAATTCCTTCTTTATCATATTTAATATCACTTGTGATAGAAACATCTCCACCTTGACCAAAAGATACGATTTTCTTATTTTCTGTATTCAAAGTAGGAAGAACCTGTTTTATTTCTTCACTTTCATGATTATAAAGGAATAAGCCATTTTCTTTTAATCCCTCTAAAATTTCACATTTTGCCTGAGCAATCTGAAGTCTACCGCCCAAATTTTCCATGTGAGCTGAACCTACAGAAGTAATCACAGAAATATCAGGCTGTGCAATGGAAGTCAACTGCGTAATTTCGCCTTTGTTTTCCATACCCATTTCTAAAATCGCAACTTCAATATCTTCATCAAAGTCAAAAATAGTTAATGGAAGACCAATTTCACTGTTACGATTTCCCTGTGTTTTTTGTGTTTTTTTCTCTTGTGAAAAAATACTATACAACATATCTTTACAACTAGTTTTTCCGTTAGAACCCGTTACACCAATTACTAATGGACGTAACTCATCTAAATACGCTTTCGCAAGATCTTGCATAGCTTTAAGCGTGTCATCAACTAAAATAACTGGAAAATTCGGATATGGAAGATGATCCTTTTGCCACAAACTAATCAAAGCGCCATCTTCAATTGTTTGTTTGGAAAATACATGTCCATCTACTCTTTGACCAATAATTGGTACATATAAAACATCTTTTGTCACCTGTCGTGAATCAATCACAACACCATGTATTTTTCTTGTATCATCAATATCACCATGCACATTTGCATGCATTATATTTGTTATTTCCTGAATGGTTTTTACAATCATCTCAAAACCTCCGCTTAGTTTACATTATAGCATAAAACTAGTTCTCAATATTTATAATTCATGAAAAATCCAAATTTTCCCATTTTTGACACTCGCAATCACTATCAATTTTGTAAAATGAGTCAAAAAAAACAAAAAAGTGGTGTGAAAATACTACTTTTTTGTTAAATCACATATTTTCCCACACTTTTCACATTTTATTTGACACAACTTATGGTATACTTCTATACAAGCAAGGAGTTTGAAGACCTTGCCGGTATGAAATCAGTAAATGATATTCATACTATTTTCTATCCCCTTATTGAAAAGCCAGACACCCCCTTAGTCTGGCTTTTCATTTTATCTAAAACGATGTATTATTTTTAATAAGGAGGACGTATACTTATGTGTATTTTTTGTATGATCGCTAATGGTGAAATTCCAAGCAATAAAATCTATGAAGACGAAAGTGTTATCGCTTTTCTAGACATCAACCCTACTTCTTATGGACATACGCTTGTTGTCCCAAAAGAACACTGTGATTCTTTTTTAGATTGTCCAGATGAAACCCGCAACCATGTATTTGAAGTTGCTAGTAAGCTTGCCAACAAATTGGAACAAACTCTACATTGTGATGGCATCAACATTTTAAGTAATGTGCATGAAGCTGCAGGACAAAGTGTTAACCATTTCCACGTTCATTTGATTCCACGTTATAAAGATAACGATAGTGTTACCATTGAATTTCATGAAATTGAAAAACCAGATTTTGAAGAATTAATGAATAAACTAAAATAAAGAAGTCAATTTGATTTGACTTCTTTATTTATTTGTTCAATTTGATATTTTAATGAATATACACGATTTACATATCCACTAAAATCTTTACCATTCCATTCATCTTGCGTTAAATACGCCTTTTCTCCATAAATATTATGCGTATCTATCGAATCTGAATCATTAATATTTGGAATACATACCATGTAATATAAAATTTCTGAGGCATAATTCATTTGTACAATATATACAAATCGATCACTATTATTTTTTTGATTCGATTTTAAATAAGCCGAATAGACAATCTTCAGTTTATCAAGTCCAGGCGCCTTATCTTCTTTACCATCAATAGTATATATAGATTCTTGATTATCTTTTACATAATCTATAGCTGCATCTTTCCCATCCTGAATCAATGTTTTTGGAATGTCCTCTAATGCACTATAACGATTGGCAAGCCCCTTTACCACCACATCGGTTTCAACACTTTTTGGCTGATAATGATATTGATTGGCTAAAGCCTCATCATACGTTGCCGTTACATGAATCGTATCTCCATTTGATAAATCTGTATTCGGACTGACTTCATATTGAACAGAGTTCAAAAAATCCTGTGTTCTTTGATTTAGATCTCCCTGTTTAGCACTTACTGTCACACTCGCATTTCCATTTTCTCCAACATACGTATATTGCGCATTTGCCATAATATCAATTTCAACATTACGTAAAAAGAAGAAGTAAGCAATCAAAACAAGAATGCATATCATGCTTAATAAGCACATAAAATATATAGTTTTATTCTCTATCTTCTGTTTATCCATTGTAAAACTCCTAATCAAAATACTGTGCATTTTCAATAGCCCTTGAAATATACGACAACAAATCCACATCCACTTGATCTTGTATGATTTCTTTGGCATCATGAATACACGTTTCCATCATAGCCTGGTCTTTTTCAAAATCACCAAACACAAGACAAGGCATACCACTTTGTCTTATCCCTAAAATATCACCTGGACCGCGCATATGCAAATCATAATTGGATACTTCAAAGCCATCCTTTAATTCTTCCATCTTTTTTAAGCGTTCAATAGCCTGAGGATCACTCGATGCCGACAACAAGAAACAATACCCCTGTTTTTTATCACGTGCCACACGTCCTCTAAGCTGATGCAAAGTACTTAAGCCAAAACGATGCGCATCATAAATGACCATCACACTCGCATTGGCCACATCAATTCCAACTTCAATAACCGTTGTAGAAACAAGGATATCCAATTCATGTTTAGAAAACTTGTCCATCGTTTCTTCCTTTTCCTGACTTGTCATTTTTCCATGAAGCAAGCCAATGCGTATATCTTTTAATATCTTTGTCATGCCTTCATAAATTTCAAATACATTACGCATTTTAAATTCATCATTCTCTTCAATGGCAGGACACACGACATAACATTGTCTTCCTTCTTGAATAAATTTCAATACATCTTTTAAAACTGGCGACATACTTGAAGTTTTAAAATACTTTGTGACAACACTCTTTCTTCCTTTAGGCATTGTATGAATCGAACTAATATCCATATCTCCATATAAGAAATGCGCATACGTTCTAGGAATCGGTGTAGCTGACATCATTAGAAAATCAACACACTTTCCTTTTTCTAATAGAGACCTTCTTTGTTTCACACCAAAACGCTGTTGCTCATCCGCAATCACAAGGCCTAATTTATTAAAAATAACATTTTCTTGAAATAAAGCATGCGTTCCTACCACATTTAATATTTCTCCATTCTCAAGTTTCGTTAAAATTTCTTTCTTTTCCTTAGTCGGTAAACTAGAAACATATAAAGTCGCATCTAAACCTAATTTATGCATATTATCTACATGTTGGCGAGCTAAGATTTCGGTTGGTGCCAACAAAGCCGATTGATATTCAGCTAGCTGATTGGCATACATGCTAATTTGAGCAACAATTGTCTTTCCACATCCAACATCTCCTTGAACAAGGCGAAACATGACATTTGTACTCTTTAAATCATATAGAATATCGTCAATACTTGAAAGCTGATCCTTCGTTAACTCAAAAGGAAGACCTGAAATCCATTTCTTTACTGTTGCCATAGAAAATTTCTTAGCTTTTTTTATTTCCTTCTTTTCATGCATCGACTGCATTACGCATTGAAAACATAGAAACTCTTCATACTTCAATGTACGAATTGCGGCATGCAGTTGCTTTTCATTCTCTGGAAAGTGAATCCATTTATAAGCCGTAGATATATCTAACAACTTATACTTTTCAATATACCTTTGTGGTACTCTTTGAGGTAAAACATCCACATGTTTAAGGGCCTCTTTCATAATGGCCTGTATATCTGATTGCTTCAAACCTTCAATCAATGGATATACTGGATGTAAGCCTAATTGTTGATCTAAAGGTTTAAAATTATAAGTAGAAGCTACCACATTATTATTCCCTTGATATTGTCCATAAATCGTTATCATCTTGCCAAAACCAAATTGAGATGGCCATGGACGATTGAATAAAGTAATGTTTAATTCTTCATTCCATGACAAGACTTTAAACTTAGTCATCGAACGATTCTTAGATAAACGAATCACTCTTGCGGTTGAACAAATCAAGCCTTGGAATACAACATTTTCCTTTTCATTCCATTGCGAATAGGGCAATGTTTGAACCGTATCATAACGCAAAGGATAATATTTCAATAGATCCTCAACAGTTAAGATATTCATCTTTACTAAAAGACCAAGTCTTCGACTGGTAATTTTCAATTCATTAATCTGCATCTAAAAGACTTCCTACATAAGAAACATAATTCAATTCAAGAATGCAATAGAAAAAGCCCATTAAAAAATTCACAAACAAATAAGTAAACATAGCTGCAAGACTCGACTTAAAGCTAACTCCCAAGAATAAATACATCATCCAAGATATCATAGGATTACCCATATACATAGATCCAACTAAAATACTTTGGGCATTAAAGCCCTGTGCTGCACTAAATAAACCTCCAGACATTGTATCAAACACAACAATACAGATTAGTAATGTACAATACCAGTTCAACATAGATTTCTGGTGTTTTTTTAGTGCAAAAGGAATAAATTCCTTTAAGTTTTTATCGTGAATCAATCCATAATAGAAAATCAACTGGAATGGCACCATCATAACTAAGCAGAATGCACTAATAAGTTGTAACACTAACATTAAGCTTGTATTATTTGTGCAAACATTCACTAGATTTGTAAGAATTCCACTCACAATTAAAATATAAATACCTTGTAGCACTAATACTTTCAAAATTGCAGATGCGCAAAAATTTTGTTTCTTCCATATCTTTGTGCAAATAAAATAGAAACCTAAACTCGACAATAAACTTAATACGACTTCTAGACTTTGTCTAAGATATACATTCATACCTAAGGCACTCATCATTAAATAGGCAATGTTATAAACAAAGCATAAGATCAAAGTTAATACGATTGTTTTATATATACTTCTAAAATGTAGTTTTGACATTATTTTTTTCATGCAAAAATCTCCTTTTTTGGTAAGATACAATTATTCTAGTCCTTTGTCCAAATACAAATTCATTCAAATGACCAGAAACACATCCACAAATATGTATCTGTGCTATAATATTAACAAATTTTATGGAGGAAATGTATATGAATTCAAAAATTAAACGAATTATTAACTTCTCAACTGCCTTTGGACCAAGTGGCATGGAAGATGAAGTATCTTCATTAGCCATGGAAGATGTCAAGGATATTTGTGAAGTTCATGATGATACAATGCGTAATACGTATATGCACTTTAAACAAGACAAAGAACATGAAACGACGATTCTTTTGGATGCACATGCCGATGAAGTCGGTTTTATTGTGCAAGCCATCAAACCAAATGGTACAATTCGCTTTTTACCATTAGGTGGATGGGATCCAAAAAACATTGTATCTGGTGAAGTCTGGATTCTTAATGATAAAGGTGAAAAGATTTCGGGTATTGTCGCAAGTCAACCGGTTCATTTCTTATCTGAAGAAAAGCGTAATGGAAAAGTAGATTTTGATGATTTAGTAATCGATGTAGGCGCAACAAGTTCTCAAGAAGTAAAAGAAGAATTTCATATATCTGTAGGTAACTTCATGTGTCCTGCAGTTACATGTAAATATGATGAAGCACATAAGATTTTCTTAGGAAAAGCCTTTGATTGTCGTATAGGCTGTGCAGCCGTAATGGATGTACTACACCAATTAAAAGATGTAAGCCACAACATTGAAGCAACATTAACAACACAAGAAGAAGTCGGCGAAAGAGGCATGGACACAGCAATCAAAAACTTAAATCCTAACATTGCGATTTGTTTTGAAGGATGCCCAAGTGATGATACATTTGAACAAGACTACATGATTCAGTCTGCCTTGAAAAAAGGGCCAATGTTACGTTGGTTTGACCGTTCTTATATCACAAGCCCTCGTTTTATGCGTTATGCGATTGATTTGGCACATGAAAAAAATATTCCTGTACAGGAAAGTGTAAGAAAAGGTGGAGGAACCAATGCAGGAATTACTCACCGCTATAACATTCCAACCATCATTATCGGTATTCCCGTTCGTTTTGCACACGCTTCATTTGGAATCTGTTCTGAAGAAGATTATGATAATGCTGTAAAACTTGCGGTTGAAATCATCACAAACATCGATGCTCAAACTATTCGAGGATTCTAGTATGGAAAAAATTGCCGTCGTAACGGATACAGGTTCCAATCTATCTTTTGAACAGGCAAAAGAATTAGGTATTTACCTGCTTCCCTTACAAATCACAATTGACAAAACAACATACCAAGATACATTAGAAATTTCAACACAAGATATTTATAAAGAATTAGCCAAGGGGAAAATGCCAAAAACAAGCATGGCAACCTATCAAAAAATCTATAATTTATTTGAAAAACTAAAAAAAGAATACGATACTGTATTTGCGATTCCATTGACAAATGGATTATCTACAAACGCTTCAACCATGCAAAGTATTGCACGAGAATTAGAAATGAATGTCCATGTGATTGATATGTATTCAACTTGTGAATTAGAAAAACATGTTGCGATTTGGATCAAGCAATTAGTCGACGCAAACAAACCATCTGAAGAAATATTAGAGATTATTCGACCGGCAATCTATGAATCCAACTCATTGATCTTAGTCAAGGATTTACAACACCTAAAACGCGGTGGAAGATTAACCCCAATGGCTGCATCTCTTGCAGGTTTGTTAAAGATTTATCCTATCTTGCACTTAAATAAAAACACAGAAGGCAGAATCGATGTATTAAATAAGGTTCGCACAGAAAAAAGAGCTGACACCTATGCGATTGATAAAGTCATTGACGATATTGATATAGAACATACAAATATCTATATTATTCACTCAGATTTTTTAGAGGGTGCCAACCATTTTAAAAAATGTTTTATCGAAAAGGGTGTACCTGAAGAAAATATTCATATAAACTATATTAGTTCCGTAATCGCCGTACATACTGGTCTTGGTTGTATCGCATTACAATATATAAGAAAGGAAAACTAAAAACATGGAAACCAAAAATATTTTAATCACAATGAAAAACGGAGATCAAATCAAAGCTGAGTTGTATCCAGAGATTGCTCCTGAAACTGTTGAAAACTTTTTGAATCTAATCGAAAAAAAATTCTATAACGGATTAACTTTCCACCGTGTTATTAAAGGATTTATGATTCAAGGTGGATGCCCAATTGGAAACGGAACAGGTGGCCCAGGTTATACAATTCATGGAGAATTCGCTTCAAATGGATTTAAAAACGATTTAAAACACACTCGTGGTGTTTTATCTATGGCTCGTGCTATGGATCCAAATAGTGCAGGAAGTCAATTCTTCATTATGCACCAGGATTCACCTCATTTAGATGGTGAATATGCTGCGTTTGGTAAAGTGATTGAAGGTATGGAAAATGTAGATAAAATCGCAAAGACACCTACTACTTTCAATGATCGTCCAAGAAATCCTCAAGTGATTGATACAATCACAATTGTTGACTAATGACGTTGCAACAATTGCGCTACGTGATCCAGATCGTTGAATCTGGATCTTTTAATTCCGCAGCCAAAGCCTTATTTATTTCACAACCATCTCTTTCGAAATCCATTCATGATTTAGAAGAAGAAATGTCCATCTGCTTATTTGTTCGAACAAATAAAGGTATTCTTCTCTCTGAACAAGGAGAAAAATTTCTAGGCTATGCTAGACAAGTCATAGAACAAGCTAACTTACTTGAAGAACAATATAAAAACACATTCCCTGCAAGAACTGTATTTGCGATTTCAAGTCAACACTATGCCTTTGTGGTAAATGCATTTGTTGCCTTAGTCAAAGAATACAATCAAAGTGAATATGAATTTTCTTTAAGAGAGCAAAGAACATACGATATTATCGAAGATGTAAAGAACCATCGAAGTCAATTAGGCATTCTGTATCTTTCACATTTCAATCGTGAAGTCATTCAAAGTATCTTAAAAAAAGAACATCTTACATTCACCAAATTATTTGAAGCCAAACCCCATGTATTTGTTTCTAAGACAAATCCTTTATCCCATAAAAAAACAGTGAAAATGGAAGATTTAAAGAACTATCCCCGTCTAACTTATGAACAAGGAATCAATAATTCCTTCTACTTTTCCGAAGAATTACACAGTACTCAGCCATCTAAAAAGAGTATTGTTGTTTCGGATCGCGCCACATTATTCAACTTATTGATTGGACTAAACGGATATACGATTTCTTCAGGTATCTTAAGCACAGATTTAAACGGAGACAACATTGTATCCATTCCACTTGATAGTGATGAAGTTATGGAAATAGGCTATATTAGTGATGGAGTTTTATCCAACATGTCAAAAAACTATCTAAATCATCTAATTCAATACATTGAAAAGACCAACTGAAATTGGTCTTTTATTATAGTTTTTAACTATAACAAGCTAAAGAATATTTCAATTATTCTATATACTATAAATATGATAGACTTAACACACACGAAAGTTGAGGAATTTATTATGACAGTTCAAACACCTTATAGATATGATGTAGTTGGAAGTTTTTTAAGACCTGAAAAACTAAAACAAGCCCGTAAAGATTATGAGTCCAAAAAAATTTCAAGAGAAGAATTGACACAAATCGAAGATGAGTGCATTACAGATTTAGTTCAAAAAGAAAAGGCAGCCGGCCTACACGTCATCACAGATGGTGAATTCAGACGTGCTACATGGCACTTAGACTTTATGTGGGGATTTGATGGCGTATCTCATACACCAACGAAAACAGGCCTTCCCTTCCATGGAGAAGCCGCTATGATTGATGATACATATATCACTGGAAAAGTTGGTGTGAGTGGTACACATCCTTTTGTAGAGCATTTCAAGTTTTTAACTCAATTCGAAGACGAAAATACGATTGCCAAACAAACCATTCCTGCTCCAGCACAATTTTTGGAACAAATGATTCTTCCTTTTGCACTAGAAAACACTAAAAAATATTATGAAGATACTGAAGAATTGGTTCAAGACATTGCGAATGGGTATAAAGTTGTCATTCAACAATTATATGATGCAGGATGTCGATGCATTCAATTCGATGATTGTTCATGGGGCATGTTGGTGGATGAAAAAGCGCCATTATTTTTCCAAACAGATCAAGAAGGTTTGTTAAAAGTTCAAGAATTATTCTTACGTATCAACAATCTTGCGATTGAAGGAAAACCTGAAGATCTTACAATTAACACACACGTATGCCGTGGTAACTTCCACTCTACATATGCATCTAGTGGTGCTTATGATGCTGTTGCAAAAACATTATTTGCGAAAGAAAACGTGCATGCCTATTTCTTAGAATTTGATGATGCTCGTTCTGGTGGATTTGAACCATTAAAAGAGGTTACAGCTGATAAAAAAGTCGTACTTGGTTTAGTTACTACAAAATTAGCCAAATTAGAAGACAAAGAAACAGTAATTGCCCGTATTAAAGAAGCTAGCAAATATGTCTCTTTAGAAAATTTGTGTCTAAGTCCACAATGTGGTTTCGCCTCATGTGAAATAGGAAATAAATTAACTGAAGAGCAACAGTGGGCTAAAGTTAGATTGATTAAAGAAATTGCTGAAGAAGTATGGGGATAGAAAAAAGTTTGGATTAATTTGGATATTTAAATTCTTGTAGGGTCGAACATAGTCCTTAAATTTTTATAGGGTCGTTTTATAAGTAGTAAAAAAATTCTATAAAATATCGTAGGGTCGTGTTCGTCCCATTTTTTTATAT